>PMLI01000065.1 GCA_003158835.1 Acidimicrobiaceae bacterium | reverse complement strand
GGCTTCAGCCTGATGCTGGAGGGGATCTCGTACATGGTCGGGGCCGAGGTCCCGGCGGTGTTCGTCAACATCATGCGAGGCGGCCCCGGGCTCGGCAACGTCGGGCCCGAACAGGCTGATATCAAGCTTGTCTGCCGGGGCCTCGGCCATGGCAACACCCATGCCATCGTCCTGACCCCCGCCACTCCTCAAGAGATGCTCGACCTCACGATGCTCTCGTTCGAACTCGCCTTCAAGTACCGGAACCCGGTGGTGGTCCTCGGCGACGGGTACCTGGGGCAGATGACGGGTAAGGTGCGCCTCCCGCTCCAGATGGTGAAACCAGGCATCCCGGAGTGGGCCGTGTACGGTGACCGCTCCCATCGGGGCAACTTGATCTGCTCGATCAGGCTGGAGCCCGAGGAGCTCGAGGAGCACAACGCCCATCTCAATGACAAGTACGAGCGGATCACGGCCAGTGAACAGCGCGCCGACCTCTACAAGTGCGACGATGCCGAGATCCTCCTCGTGGCGTGCAACACCCCGTCGCAACTGGCCAAGGGCGCCATAAAGGACCTGCGCGAAAAGGGCCTGAAAGTGGGCCTGTTGCGCCCCATCTCACTCTGGCCATTTCCCATCGAAGCGCTCACGGGCGTGCTCGACCGGGTCGCGCGCCTGGTGGTGGTGGAGGCGAGCAGCGGCCAGCTGGAGGATGAGCTGAGGCTGGCCCTCAGCCACGCCGGCGTTCACGCGCCGCCGCCCATGAGCCACGTCCGCCGCATGGGCGGGATCCTTCCCTCGCAAGGTGAGATCGTCGAGCACGTGCTGGGACTGAAGGAGCTTCGCTGATGCCAACCTCGGTCTTCTACTCCTTTTTCGAGCGCCACGCCCACGGTGAGGGGGCCAACGCCCACTCGACGACCTACTGCCCCGGGTGCGGCCACGGGCTGGCTCAGAAGTACCTGGCTGAAGCCATCGACGAGCTCGGCGTGCAGGACCGCACGGTCCTGGTCTCACCGGTGGGCTGTTCGGTGTTCATGTACTACTACTTCGACGTCGGGAACTCACAGGCTGCCCACGGCCGCGCCCCTGCGGTGGCTATCGGCCACAAGACGGCGAACCCGGGCTCGATCGTGATCGCCTACCAGGGGGACGGCGATCTGGCGTCGATCGGGCTGGCGGAGATCGTCAGCACGGCGCAGCTCGGCATCCCGATCACGGTCCTTTTCATCAACAACGCCGTGTACGGCATGACCGGCGGGCAGATGGCCCCGACGACGCTCATCGGACAACGCACCACCACCACGCTCAAGGGCCGGGGACTTCTCGCCGGTCAGCCTTTGAAAATGGCGGAGCTGATCTCGGGACTGGACGGGCCCGTGTATGTGGAGCGGGTGGCCCTATATGACAACAGACAGCGGGCCCACACCAAGCGCGCCATAAAGAAGGCGCTCGAACTTCAGGTGGCCGGGAAGGGCTTCGCCTTCCTCGAAGTCCTGTCCGAGTGCCCGGTCCATCTTGGCCTCGAGCCCGAGGCAGCCGAAAACTGGGTGAGGGACAACATGGTGCCCGTCTTCCCTCTCGGGGTGAAGAAGGACACCACCGACGGGGCTGCCTTCCCCATCATCCCGACGGCCACGTTCGGTCCCGAAGAGACCTTGAGCGCGCTGGGCGCGACCAACGGGCGCGAGGCCCGCTTCGCGCACGGGTTCCCCGCCCACATCGACCCTGAGGACATCGGCCTCAAGCTGGCTGGCTCAGGCGGTGACGGCGCTCAAACCGCGGCGATGATCATCACTCGAGCGGCGATCACCGAGGGCTACGACGCGACGCTCATCCCGAGCTACGGGCCCGAGTCCCGGGGCGGCACATCCTATGCGGACGTCCACGTGGCCAGGCACGAAGTGGTATCACCGGCCGCGCCGCGGCCCCATGTCCTGGTAGCTTTCAACGCTCCCAGCTTGACGAAGTTCGGTCCGAGTGTCCGGGCGGGTGGGACGATCATCTACGACAACTCCGTCATCAACGCCCTGCCTCCCGACCTCGCCGCCGGGGTCACGACCGTGGCAGTGCCGTTTGCAAGCATCGCCAAGGACCTGGGCGCACCGTTGGTGAAAAACATTGTCAGCCTGGGTGCCCTGCAGGGGGCCACGAAGATCTTTCCGGAGGAGACTTTCCTCACCGCCGTCCGGGACGCGTTGAAAGCGAAGTGCGCTCTGGTCCCGGTCAATGAGGAGGCGTTGAGGCTGGGGGCGAAGCTGGCGGGCGAGCAAGTGGACCACTACTAGTTACCCGGGCCCACTTTCATGCCGGTCGCTCGATGGGCGAGCCCACCCAGCACCAGATCGAGGAGCGCCTGGCCCAGGGCTCGCCTTGGTGGACGGCGGGCTGGCCTCCAAGCAAGGCGGGCTGGCCTCCAAGCAACGCGGGCCGGCCCCCCGGGGCTCGACCGGGGATGCCCAGAACTGACCGCCGGGCTAGTTCTCCCTCCGGCGCTGGGAGGTGACGCCGGCCCGGGATCGCCTACACTGCTGAGTGCGTTGTTACGTGACCAACTCGCTTTTGGGCTCTGGTGACTCATCGGAGGGCACTGCAAGCTTCGCCGGAGGGCATGTTTGCAAACGATTTGCAATCGCCCCCCCTCGAGGACCCGAAGTCCTCCCGTCGGAGACGTAAAAGCGCAGGTCAACACATGTTGCGCTCGTAGCTCAATGGACTAGAGCGTCTGACTACGGATCAGAAGGTTGTGGGTTCAACTCCCGCCGAGCGCACTAGATATAGGCAGGTCAGAGGGGGTGCGGGCTCCGGCGCCTGACCTGAGAAGGGCTCCGTGAGAACATCTTGAGAACCAAACCGTTCTCACGGTTCCCAACGGAGGTTCTCAAGAGGTGCCTGTAGAACCCAAGGGTGTGTACGCAGATGGCCATGGCGCGTCGGGCATGCGGGCGCCCCCGGTGAGCCCCGGCCAGCCCGTGGGCCGGGCGCCAATTAGCCGGGCGCCAATTAACTCCGGGTGAGCACGATCTTCCCGAACTTCCGGCCGGCGGCGAACCGTTGGTAAGCCTCTTGTACCTGCTCGAAAGGGAAGGTGGCTGCCACGACGACCTTGGTACGGCCTCGTTCAGCCAACGGTAGGACGTGGCGTTGGACGGCTCGGATGACCGACGCCTTATCTTCCAGCGCACGGGCGCGCAAAGTGGATCCCATTATCTTCGCCCGGCGGTTCATGACCAGCGACATGTCGACTTCGCAACGCGACCCGGCCCCGGTGCCGATGACCACGAGCCGGCCCCCGGGGGCAAGGCACGCCAGCGCGCCGGGCAGGCTGTCGCCTCCCACGAGCTCGAGCACTACGTCGAAGGGGCCGAGAGCGAAGGCCTCGGCCGGCACGGTGCTGGTTGCCCCCAGGGCCGCCAGGCGCTCATGGACCTCGGGGTCACGGGCGCTGGCCACCACGCTCGCCCCGGTGCAGACGCCTAGCTGCACACCAGCCATGCCCACACCGCCGGCCGCCCCCGTCACCAGGAGGCGTTCGCCCATGGCCAGGCCGGCCTGGGAGAAGAGGGCGTCGTGGGCGGTGCAGAACACCTCGGGGAAGGCTCCGGCCTCCGCCATCGGCATGGCGGAGGGAACGGCCAAGGTGAGCCGCTCGTGCAAAAGAGCCAGTTCAGCCTGGGCGGCCCCGCCCAACAGTCCCATGACCCGGTCCCCGGGCGCGAACGCCCTCACCTGGCTACCCACCTCCTCGACTACGCCGGCACATTCCATACCGGGCTGGTCGGTAGGTACCCCCGGCGGTGGCGGGTAACGCCCGGCTCGCTGTAATAGGTCGGCGCGGTTTATACCTGCCGCCTCCACCCGCACCAGTAGCTCGTCCCGGCCGGGAACGGGCTCGGGGCGCTCGTCCCAACAGACGGCGCCGTCAGAGATGACGACTGTTCTCACCCTCCCGACCCTAACGACATTAGGGTCGGTGATCGTCGTCTGTCCTCGGCCGGCCTTTGGGGTCAGCGGCGTCATAGAGCTGGGCGGTGCGCCGGTCCAAACGGTCGACCTCGGCCCCGAGCTGGCGGAAGACGCGCACCTCGGAGGCCAGGTCCTAGGCGAGCTCGGCGAAGTCCAAGCCACCGCCCTGCCAAATCGAGATGGCCCCCTTGGCGGCAGCCGGCAGCCTGGCGGCGTGCTCAGTGCCCCAGCTGCGCCACTGGTGCGCCAGAGCAGGGCGCTGAGCCGGGCCAGGCCGAGGCGGTGCAGGGCCCTCGGGTCGCCGTAGTGCTCGAGGACCTCCATGGCGCTCTTTGGGATGCGGGTGCTGAGCACCTCGACATAGCCGGGCCCGAGCAGGTCCAACAGCGAGTCCAGGCGCTGGCGGCAGGCCAGAGCGTCAGCCACCAGCGTGGCCCGCCGGCGCATCGCGTTCAAGGCGTCAGCCGGCCCGAGGTCGTCCAGTCGGACAAAGCACAGTCCAGCGACTCGGCGGCGAGGACGAAAGGGCTGTCAGGGTACGCTAACGCCATGCCGATGCCGAAGCGCACAAGCGTCGATGACTTCTTCGC
>PMLI01000452.1 GCA_003158835.1 Acidimicrobiaceae bacterium | reverse complement strand
TGCGCGCCAGTACCGGCTTTACTCCGACCATAACCCAAGTCAGTCTATTCTCCGTTCCCCTTGGTCGAGCCGGGTGACATTGTCTTGGTCGAGTTCGGCTGGGACAAGAACTTGCCGGGAGGCAGTGCCGGTCGCGAGGACGGCTGGGGGGGGAGCAACAACCCGGGTTTCACTGAGGATCTGTGCTCGTGGCTCGCTGATAGGCACGTAAAGGCAGTCGGCGGTGACACCGTCTCGATCGACCTCGCGCAGGTCAACGGCGCCGTGGTCTCCGACTTCGGCCACAGTACCTACTTTCTTCCCAATAGCATCCTGATCATCGAGGGGCTCCAGAACCTTGCGCAAGTCCCAGCGTCCTTTTACTTCTTGGCCCTGCCCCTGAGGACCCGCGGCGGTTCGGGGTCGCCCCTGCGCCCGGTGGGCCTGGTCCCCCGTCGCTGAAGCCCGCCGGGTAGCCCAAATAAGCACCCAAGCGCACCCCGCGCATCCGGCGGTGGCTGTGCAAGGGGAGATAGGCAAGACACTCTCGGGTGCCGAAATGGGCCTGAACACACTTGTTGGCGGTCGGGAGTCTCAGGTTCTTTCGGACCGGCCTGACCTCTAAGGGGCGTGGCCAGCCAAGGGAGCCGGCCTATTGCCTACGGCTGCCGGCCCGATGGTGACGTTACGTTGGGCCGCCGTACCGTCTTAGCCCGATGTTGCCGTGCGCCCAATCGGCACCGGTCGCAACGGTTGCCGTGCCACCTCACCGCTGGGGGTGTCCCCCTCGTCTCCCCCGGCACTGAGGCCCGGCGCCACGGTGCTTGAAGGTCGCCGTTGGTCGTGTCCCAAACCCCTCTGGCCCCTCCCCACACGGGCCGCCAACTCGGTCCGGTTACGCGCCCCGGTCTTGCGCAGGACGGCGCCCACGTGCTTCTCGACCGTCTTGACCGAGATGCGTAGCTCAGCGGCGATGTGTTTGTCCGGCAGGCCCCGTTCGACCAGTCGCTTCACCTGCTTTTCGCGCTCAGTCAGCACCGGAACACCACCGGAGCCCGGCCCGGCCCGAAGCCAGTCGGTTGTCGAACCCGAAAACAGCGCATTACCTCGAGCCGCAGCCAGGACGGTACGGCAGAGCCGTTCTGCGTCGCCGTCGGCGTCCAGCTTCTTGTCGAGGTAGCCCGCCGCCCCAGCCTCGAAGGCCTCGCTCACCAGGTCGTCGTCTGCTTCGCCGGACATGGCGACCACCTGGGGCGGAGGTACCAGTGCCCGAAGCCGACGTATCACATCGATGCAGTCGGCATCGCCCAGGTGAAGGTCAACGAGCACCACGTCGGAGCCAAGAGCCCCGCAGGCGTCGACGGCCTGCTCGCCCGTAGCAACCTCGCCGACGACCTGGAGCGCCGGCTCGGTGCGGCGCAGCAACGTTGCCAGGCCCATCCGGGTGACCGGTTGCGGGTCGACTACAAGTACGCGCAGGCGGTCTGTGCCGGTCCGCGTGACCGCCCCATGAGCGGTACGGGGGATCTCGGCCCGGATGCTCGTACCCCGNNCATCGAACCCGCGGCCGTCGTCCTGCACGAGCAAGGTAAAGGTCTCGTCGCCGTAGACGAGGCCGACACGTACCGTCGAGGCCCCAGCATGATGCACGACGTTGGTGAGCGCCTCCTGGGCGATGCGGTACAACTGGTGAGCCACGTCGGGGGCGAGCTCGACCGGTCGGCCCGTAGTGACCAAGCGTACGTTGGTCATACCGGCACGGCTGGCGAAGCCCAGCTCCCGTTCGACGGCCTCCCTAAAGCTGTGGCCCAGCAAGGGCGAGGGGACCAACGCCAGCACGTCGCGCCGTGTTTGCTCGAGGGTCTCACGCGCCGCTTGATGGGCCATGGCCAGGCTGGCCTCCACAGCGTTGCTGCGCCCCTGCTCAGCCGCTCTCTCGCCCTCTTGAAGGTGAAGGAGGACGTTGGCCAAGCCCTGGGAAACGGTGTCATGGACTTCCCGGGCCAGCCGGTCGCGCTCTTGATGGGCCGACTCGACCCGGGCGCGCGCTTCGGCCTCGGCGTGCAAGCGGGCGTTGGTGATCGCTATGGCCGCGTGCTTGGCGAACAGGTCCAGGAGATCGACGTCATCCTTGGTGAACGCCCGCACCGGGTCGCGCGAGAAGGCGACGCATGAGCCGATCACCTCGCCGCGCCACATCACCGGGACCCCCACCACCGCCCCCAGAGATGTCCGGTCGGCTGGGCTCAGGTGGCCACCGCGCACCTGGGCATAGTCGGTCAGCACGACGGGAGCACGCGCCGCCACCACCATGCCCGTCATGCCCTCGGATAGGGGAAAGATGCGGCCCGATTGGCACGAAACGCCGATATCCGCCTCCTTACGGTAGACCCGAGCGGGCTCGTCAACGATGCTGATCGACCCGGCATCACAGTTGAGGAGCTGAAGGGACCGTTCGAGGATGCGTTCGAGCAGCGGCTGCAGGGAGAGCTCGCCGGCAAGGTCCGCTACCAGGGCGGCGAGTATCTCCGCCCGGTCGGAGTCCACGCAGTCTCCGCCACCGCCGGAACGCGGCCTAGCCACCGGACGAAGGTTGACGGCAGCGTAAATGTGCACCCTCCTTGGCGGGCCTAGGCATGGCCGCCGTGCTGCTCGGAACGGCCACCAGGCCGGTCGTCAACCGACTGTACACCAAGGCGGGCCAAGGTTTAGCCCGGCCTGTCGCTCATGCCTCGACGGTGGTCGAGTACTTCTGGGTTGACGACATTGTGCATCTCGTGGCCGCCCACGGCGTCGATGAGGTTGTGCATCGTCCTGCTTTTGAGCTCGGCATCCGACTCTTCGGTGTAATAAGCGACGTGGGGCGTCAGCACGACCTGGTCGAGGGTGGTGAGAGGGTGGCCGCCGGGCAAGGGCTCGGTCTCGAACACATCGACCCCGGCACCGGCGATCTTGGACTCCGAGACCGCCCACACTAGGGCGTCGGTGTCCACGATGCCTCCCCTGGAGGTGTTCACGAATATGGCATCAGGCCGCATGCGCCCGAAGGCGGCCGCGTCCATGAGGTAATGAGTAGCCGGGACGTGCGGCACGTGCACGCTGACTACTTGCGCCGCGCCCAGCAGCTCCTCGAAACCGACCGCCGGGTAGCCCTCAGGTGTTGTGGTGCCCGGTGGCACGACAACGTCGCTGACCATGACCCGGTACCCAAGGCCGGACGCCTTGCGGGCCACGGCCTTGCCGATCGCGCCGTACCCGATAACGCCGAACACCCGACCGCCGACCTGGTACACCGGTTGCACCTGGCGCAGCAGCGCCTGACCGGCACGCACGCCACGGTCGAGGACAACAATGCCCCGAGCCACGGCCAGAGCCAGGGCGATGGCATGGTCCGATACCGCCTCGGTGCTGTAGTCGGGCACGTTGCAGACCACCACGCCACGCTCGGTGGCCGCGCCGACATCGATGTTGTCCACACCGACGCCAAACCTGGCTACGGCTTTGACCGACGTCAGCGCGTCCAACACCGCACCGGTGATCTGGGCGTACTGCACGGCGAGACCGTCCGCTCCCGCGGCATTGGAGATTACCTCCGCTGGCGACAGGCCCTGGGCTACCACCAGCTCCACGCCCTCCTTCGCCGCCACCTCCCGCTCGATATCGAGGGAGGGGAACTCACTGTCTGTTATAACGACTTTCATTTCGCTATCCCACCTTCCCGACCACGCCTCATAGGTACCTCTTGGCCAGTGCCACTGTGCCGATGATGGAACAGTTCTCGACCACTTCTAAAGCGAAGCCAGGAATCTCTCTTTCCTTCAACTGGACGAACGGCTTCGTGGACATGCCACCGGCCAGCTTGATTACCGGCTTGAGCTCCACCACCTCGGCCGCTTCACGTATGGTGGTGTTGAGCACCCGGTTCATGCTCTTCAGCATGGCTGCCAGCATCTCTTCGCGCGTGGCCGCCAATGTCAGCCCCTGCCAGGCTCCTGTCCGCTTTTCCAGGCTCTGGCGGTCCCCAGTCAGGAAGGGGTCGAAGCTGACTTCGCCGTCCCTCTCGAACTCGCCAAGTGCCTTCGGGATGAACTCCTCATAGAACTCGTCTTTCGTCAGGTCCCGGGCGAGCTGCTCATGGAACCAGTCAAGAGCGAAACCCCCAGCTGTAGTGGCATATATCTGCCACATCCCCGGCAGCGCCGAATTGCGCAGGTAGTAATGTGGGTTGACCACGGGACGGTCGGTCAGGATGCTTACCATGTCGCTCGAGCCGGCGGTGTTCATGATGCAACCGGGCTCGACGTTGCCCGCCCCCACTTGTGCCGCGGCCATGTCGTTAGTCCCTACGGTCACAGGCACACCGCTCCTTACGCCCAACCGAGCCGCTATCTCGGGCACTAGCTTCCCCAGCACGGTCCCCGGGTTGCGGATCTCGCTGAACCATTTCCCATCCAGCCCGAAGGCATCGAGCAGGTCCCGTGACCACCCACCCTGGGTCAGCGTCTCGTACAAGCCCAACATGGAGGCATTGACCAGGTCGACCATCCATTCACCGGTGAACTGCTTGTGCACGAACGTCGTCAGGTGCCCGATCCTGTACGTCCGCTCCAAAAACTCGGGTTGGTTTTGCTTGATCCACAGCAGCGTCATGATCCCAGCTCCGCCGGCGAACGGGTATATCCCCGCGATATGCAGGTACCGGTCCCGACCAAACTCCTCGTCGATGTAACGGCACTGGTCACGGCTCCGCCGGTCCATGTGGGTGATGATGTTCGGGTAAGCGAGGTCGCCCGCCTCGTTCATAAAGACCGGAGACGGAGAGAACGTGTCGTAACACACGATGTCAACCCGGGAGCGTAAGTC
>PMLI01000341.1 GCA_003158835.1 Acidimicrobiaceae bacterium | reverse complement strand
CTCAAGAACGAATGTAGTGCCCCGCTCCCGCCGGAGGTGGCTATCACCGCTCCTACCAGCCACTTCAGCACACCTGGCCGCCGCCGCCGGCCAGGTTGCCCGGAAAGACCCCCACCAACGGGGGACCGGCCCCTCAAGTGAGAGGGGCCAGCCGCCGATTGATCATTCGGCTCGGGTGAGTGTCAGCGCTGACCCGAGTCCTGTTGGATTAGCTCTCAACTCAGTTGGCATCGAAGGCTCGCAACTGCCACCCCCTTTCGACAGCGGGTGCGCAAATGGACCCGCGGGAGGACTAGGACGTGCGGTTGGCCATGGAGGATCCCCGTAGGAGCGAGGGCTCGCCCGGTTCGCACATTTCCGATTCTGCCGCATTTGCGGTTAACCGCGCCAGTTTCTTTACGAGCGGGAAGGCCGGCTGGCCCTGGGCACTGCGCTGCACTACAGCCGGGGCTCCCTAAAGCCGAGATCTCGGGTGGCTAATGCCGTTTCCGAAAGGCCACGCGGAGTGAGCAAGGAAGCCAGCGAACGCTCCAAACCGAAAGCACAAACCAGTCAGGCGTCGCTGGCACGCGCCCTGGTAGCGGCCTGTGCCCTTCTGGCGGTCACCGTCTTCGTCTACTGGCAATACTTGTCGGCGCTCAAACCGGCCGGGTTGGTGGTCAAGCAGTTAGGCGGGGATGTGTGGGCCCTGTGGCCCCTCGTCGCGGTCGGGACATGGGCCAGCCATGCTCACGCCGTAACAATCCGTAATCGGAAGCTCAGTGTGAGCGTCGGCCTATCAGAAATACCTGTCCTGGCCGCCATCGTTTTCTTGCGCCCGGGCCCGGCACTGGTGGCCGTATCCATCGGTCAACTGGCGGCGAGCGTGCAGATGAGGCGCAAGCCGGCGAAGGTACTTGCTAATTCGTCCGTCTACTTGCTGTGCGTGAGCCTGGGCATTTTGGTTTACCATCACTTCCTCGGAAGTGCGTCCGCCGTGGGCGCTCAAGGGTGGGTCGTGAGTGCGACGACCGTGGCCTTTATCACCGTCTCCGATCTGGTCCTGCTGCTGCTCGTCCTCGGTTTTATAGACAAACGGTGGCGGAGGCCGCCGCTGGTGCCGATGTTGGTGCAGGCCGGTGCCTACATAGCCGTGTGCACGGCGGGCGGCTTGGTGGCCGTGTCCCTGGTCTGGGTGAACATCTGGGGCGTCGGCCTGTTCATCGCCATTGCCATCGCCGCCAACCTCGCCTACCGGGCCACCGTGCTGTCGGGCCAGCGCTACGCCAACCTGGAGAAGCTGTACGACTTCACCAGGCACCTGAGCGCCCTGTCAGAGGGCCGCGATGTCATGGTCACCGTTCTGGAAGAGGCCCGCTCACTTCTCTCCGCCGGTCGGGGGGAGCTCGTGGTACCCCTCGATGCCCCTCTGGACGGGCTCGTCTTGCGCTGCTCCCTGGACGGGGACGCAGAACCGGGGTTCGACAAGGGCGTACCCTTTTCCGCCTTCGACGCCCTGGTGGGGGAGCGAGGGCCCCAGCTCTTGGACGTCCGCTCCGATGACCAACGCCTGGCTGCGGCCATGAGGGAGAGAGGCCTGACCGAGGCTCTGGTGGCCCCGCTGCAGCGGGAGGATCCGCAGGCGGGCTATCTGCTGGTAGCGAACAGGCCCTTCCAGCATGAGGGGTTCACCCAGGCTGACCTGCGGTTCTTCGAAACATTGGCGGCCAACGCAGGCGTGGCTCTGCGCTCCAGCCAGCTGCTGGAACAGCTCCGGCGCGAAGTCTCCCTGCGCCAACACCAGGCCCACCACGACACCCTGACCGGCCTGGCGAACCGTCTGCTGTTTTCGGAGCGTCTGGACCAGGCGTTGACGACCGGGCCGGACGACAGCGTGGCCGTCATGTTGATCGACCTCGACGGCTTCAGGGAGGTCAACGACACGCTCGGCCACGTCACCGGTGACGCCATCCTGCTCGAGGTGGCCAGCAGGCTGAGGCCCTTCTCGGGCGAGAACAGCATCGTGGCGCGCCTGGGAGGCGACGAGTTCTCGGTGCTCCTGGCCGCCGCCGACGGGGACTCCATCGAAGCGGCCAGTGAGCGTCTCATGAGCGTCATCAAGCAGCCCTTCGCCGTCAAGGGCCTGCTCCTGGACATCGGTGCCAGCATGGGTGTCGCGGTCGCCCCTGCCCATGGCCGGTCCCGCGACGGTACCAACCTGATGCGCCACGCCGACGTCGCCATGTACCTTGCCAAAGAGGCGGGCGGGGGAGTGCGCTTCTACGACCCGGCCGAGGACCGTTCCACCTTGCGACGCCTGACCCTGGCCACCGAGCTGCGCCGCGCCATCGAGCACGAGTCGCTCGAGGTGTGGTACCAGCCCGTGGTGCAACTGGGCACGGGCGAGGTATTGGGGTGCGAGGCGTTGCTGCGCTGGACGCATGACCAGTTCGGGCCCATCTCGCCGGTGGAGTTCATCCCCGTGGCCGAGAGTGCCGGTCTGATCGACCCCCTGACCTGGTGGGTGCTGGACCGGGCGCTGGCGCAACTGAAGACCTGGCGCCAGCTCATTCCCGATCTGAGCGTGGCCGTCAACCTCTCGGCCCGCAGCCTTACCAGCGGTCTCGTCGCCGACAGGGTCGACGGCGCCCTGCGCCGGGCCAGCATGCAGCCGTCGGCACTCACCCTCGAGCTGACGGAGTCCACCATGGCGGGGGACCTGGTGGCGTCGCAACGCGCCATGTTCGGCCTGAAAGAACTCGGCGTCAGCCTCTCCATCGACGACTATGGGACGGGCTTCTCGTCGCTGAGCCGCTTGAAGGACCTTCCCTTCAAGGAGTTGAAGATCGACCGGTCGTTCGTGACCGGGATGATCCGCGACAAGGGCGACGAAGCCATCGTACGCTCGACCATCGAGCTGGGCCGCAGCCTGGGCCGCCACGTGACGGCCGAGGGGGTCGAGGACCAGGCGACCCTGCACCGCCTGGCCAGCCTGGGCTGCCACGCCGCTCAGGGTTACTACCTGGCGCGGCCCCTACCGGCACGGGAATGTGAGGCGTGGCTCTCGTCGTTCCTGCGCTGGCCCAGCAACATGGCGCCTGCCAACGGTCACAGGGGGGCGTCGCCCATCAACTGGGAGGCCGTCTAGGCCCTGGGGCCGCCTGAGCTGACGTCCACCGTACCTAGCGAGCCGGTAAGCGGTAGCGACCGCACTGCTTGCACCACCAGCGGTAGTTGAGCCGGCCCTTGCACCGCGGGCAACGGTAGACCCCGACGCCGGCCAATACGAAGTGGACGGCCCACAGGACTAGACCCGTCCACTTGTACCAACGACTGGCTCGCATGTGCTCTCCGTCCCGGGGTAGTGACCCGCTATCACCGTACTGCGGCCGGTGGCCCATGCTGGCGCCGGGCGTCCGACCAGGACCGAACTGGCCCCGCGCTGACCCTACGACCAGCACGAAAGCGGCGCGGGCGGGGCCGTCGGGTTGGTCTTCAGTCCGCCAATGCTGCTAAGCCAAACTGGGGCGCAAGGTGGAGGATGGTGCTTTGGAGGGTACCGGGGTCAAGGGGCCGGGACATGAGGAAGCCCTGAGCTTCGTCCACGTGCTCGCCTCGGAGGCGGTCAACCTGCTCGGTGGTCTCCACACCCTCAGCCAGGGTCTTGAGGCCCAGGTCCCGACCGAGCTGTACCAGGGTACGGATGATGGCTCGGGACTCAGGTGAGCTGCCGATGGCGTTGATGAACGTCCGTTCGATCTTCAAGCAGTCGACGGAGAACTTCTGGATGTAGGCGAGTGAGGAGTACCCGGTGCCGAAGTCG
>PMLI01000237.1 GCA_003158835.1 Acidimicrobiaceae bacterium | reverse complement strand
GGCCGAGCCTGCCCAGGTTCCTGGTGGGCATTCTGCTGCTGGGCGCGGCCGCCTGTGCGTTCCTGGCTGCCACGCCGTGGTTGAGGGCGTACCAGGTCGCCCGTGCGCCTTTCCTGCTGGCCCTGGCCGCCGTCCTGCCCGTCGTCATCAGCGCCGTCGCTTCACGTTTGATGTATTCGTCGGTGCTGTTGTCTTACGCCGTGTCGGGGACGGGTTTGTTGGCCCTGCTGGCCCTCAGCAACGGTTTCTTCTTCCACGGCATATGGGACGGCCTCGTCCACGTGCCGGCGCAGCTGCTCACCGAGACCCTTCCACTGAGCGGCGGTAGTTCGCTCCTGGCGGCCCCCATCGTGCTGACCTGGCTTGGCAGCGCGGTGTCGGCCGAGCTCCTGGGACGTCCGGCCCGACCGTCGGCGCTCGGCCTGGCCGTGCCGGTCATCTACTTCACCTTTGCCTTCGTTGCCACCACGTCGGGCCCCCCGGGCGGTGCCTTCACCGAAGGCACCGCCCTGCTCGGCGCCCTCGTGGTCTGTGCGCTGGCTCGTCAGGGCCTGATCGACGCCGAGACCGCCAGGGCTGAAGCCGATCGCCACGGCGCGGGCGGGCCGGTACGGCGGGGCAGCTCCGGGCGGCGAGCGGCGGCGGGGGCGGTCATGGCGGCAGGGCTGGTCTTGGCGATGGCCGCCGGCATCTCGAGCGTCCCCGCCCTGGCGGCCAAGCCCGCCACCGTCAGCCGGCCCACGCAGCTGGTCTCCGGCATGGTCGTCGACCCCCTTGACGCCCTGGCCACGCTGCGGGGCTCCAACCCCAGGGCCGCAGCTCGGGCTCTCTTCTCGGTCCAGGTGCGGAGCCGCTGGAGCGGTTACATACCGTTGGCCGTCCTGGACCAGTACGACGGGGACACCTGGACCTTCTCGGCCGTCTTCTGGCCGACCGGCGGGCGGGTATCCTCTCCCGCCACCCTGGTGACCAGCGAGCCGCAGGTCCAACCACTGCTGCAGCGCTATACCCTCGAGTCATCCATCGGGCTGCCCTTCCTGCCGGCGATGGACCGTCCCGAGCAGGTTGACGGCCTCGCCGTCGATGCGGACACGGCCACCGGGATGCTGGCCGCCTCGGCCGCGCTCCCGGTCTCCTACAGCGTCGTCTCGCGAGTGCCTCCGGGCACGATCGCGGGCCTCTCCTCCGCCGACGCGCTGGCTTATGCGGCCGAGGTGCCGGGCGGTACCACGCCCGCCTCCACCGCCCTGCCGGCCGGGTCAAGCCCGGACATCGCCGCCGCCGTACGCTTCGCCGTCAACCTGACCGGCCGCTCGGCCGCACCTTCGGTGGCGTTCCTGCAAAGCGTCGCCTCCTCGTTGCGTACCCAGGAGAGGCAGGTCAGCGCCAAGCTGCCGTCCGGGGCCCAGTCTGGTTCTGCGGCCCAGTCTGCTTCGGCGGTGCTGGCGGGCACGTCGCTGGCGCAGGTGATGAACGCCGTCACGGTCGATCGTGTCGCCACCCCGGAGCAGTTCGCCACGTTCTTCGCCGTGGTTGCCCGCTACCTCAGTGTGCCGGTCAGGGTGGTCACGGGCTTCCGGGTGCCGGCCGCGGGCCGCGCCCTGGGGCCCTTACCGGCCGGTAGGTACCAGCTGACCAACCGCGACGCGTGGACGTGGGACGAGGTCCCGGTCCTGGGCGAAGGCTGGGTCGTCGTCGACGCCACCCCCGTGCTGACCACGGCCAACGTCACCGCTCCCCCTGAACAGGTGACGCCGACGCCAACCACTTTGCCCAAACAGGCCACCGCCCTGCCCGGCAGGGGCGCCGCCCACGCCATCGCCAAGCCTGTCAACGTCAAGCTGGCGCGTCCCATGAACATCGATTGGCCGCTCGTGATCGGGGCCGGTCTACCGGTGGCGGCAGTGGCGGCGCGGTTGATCGGTGGCCTGGGGCGGCCAGCCGTGCGCCGGGGCCTGCGCCGTCGCGCCCGCCACCAGACCGGTGACCCTGCCCTGATGACGGCAGGGGCGTGGCTCGAGCTGATCGACGGCCTGTTCCGCCTCGGGGTGCAGGTGGACGGCTCAGCCACCACCAGCGACGTGGCCGCCGAGGTGACCGGCCGCTTCGGCGAAGACTTCGAGCCGCCCACCCGTGTCCTGGCCACTCTGGCTGACCAGGCCCTTTACAGCACCGAGTGGCCGGTCGACGAAGCCGGTGCCCACCTGGCGTGGGACACCCAGCGCCAGCTCTACCGGGCGCTACGGTCCTGCCTCGGCCAGCGCGACCGGGCGCGGGCGCTACTGCTGGTGGGTACGTCCCCGGTCCGGGCCGGCGCGGGAGGCCCACCATGAGGATGCGCAGGAACGGGCCGGCCACGTCCGCCCCGACCACGTTCCCCGGGTACGCCAGTATCGCCGAGATCGCAACCGGTAACTTTGCCACCGTCTACCGGGGCGTCGAGCTGGGGACCAAACGGGCTGTTGCCTTGAAGGTCATAAGAGTGGCCGACACTTCGCCCCGCATGGTCGAGGTCTTCAACAAGGAACTGGGNNGCCCCAATGTGACAACTCTGTACGGGTCCTTCTTCACCCCCGAAGGGCGGCCCGTCCTGGTCCTCGAACTGTGCCGCGAGTCCCTGGCCCAGCGCGTCCGCCAGAGCGGCCCCCTGCCGCCGGCCGAAGTCATCCGGGTCGGGGTGAAGATCGCGGGCGCCCTCGAGACGGCCCACCTTTCGGGTTTCTTGCACCGGGACATGAAGCCGCAGAACGTACTTGTCTCCCAGTTCGGCGAGCCTGTCCTGGCCGATTTCGGGGTCGCCGCCCTGCAGGCCGCCGCCCAGTCCACCGAGGGCGTGTTCGGGTTTACAACCTTGCACGCGCCCCCCGCGGCCCATGAGGGCCAGCCCCAGCACCCCGCGGCCGACATTTACGGCCTGGCTTCGTCCATGTACCAGCTGCTCCTGGGCCATGGCCCCTTCGCCGCCTACGAAGGGGAAGCTCCTGCTTCGGTCATCCTGCGCATCCTGCGGGATCCCGCGCCCCGCCCTCCATTGACGGCGGCACCTATCGCCCTGGCCGACCTCATGGAAAACGCTCTGGCCAAGGACCCGGACAAACGACCTCAGTCGGCGGGCGCCTTCGCCGAAGCACTCAGGGGGATCGAAGCCCTGGCCGGCTGGCCCCAAACCCCCTACGTCGTGTGGGCCAGCGCGACGCCACCAGGTTTGCCGAACGTGGGCCCTGGTCCCCCGGCCGCAGTCCCACTCACAAGCCCTCTACCTCCTGTGGCCGGGGAGGTCGCGGTCCCGACGCGCGAGCACATCGTGGCCTCGCGACTGTCGGAGCTGTTGCCGTAGGGCCGCTCTACAGGGGGGTCACGTAAGCGCCCGAGATCCCACCGTCGACCAGGAACGTCGAGGCCGTCACGAACGACGCGTCGGCACTGGCGAGGAACGCCACGGCTGCTGCAATCTCCTCCGGCTCGGCGAAGCGGCCGGTCGGGATGTGGACGAGGCGCCGGGCGGCCCGCTCGGGGTCCTTGGCGAACAGCTCCTGCAGCAGCGGCGTGTTGACCGGGCCCGGGCAGAGGGCGTTGACCCTGATGCCCTCCCGGGCGAACTGGACGCCGAGCTCGCGGGACATGGCGAGCACGCCGCCCTTGGAGGCGGTATAGGAGATCTGGGAGGTGGCCGATCCCAACACGGCGACGAACGAGGCGGTGTTGATTATCGAGCCCTTGCCGGCCCGCTGCATGTAAGGGATGACCGCCTGGCAGCACAGGTACACCGAAGTGAGGTTGACTTCCTGGACGCGCCGCCAGGCATCGATCCCCGTGGTGAGCACGGAGTCGTCCTCGGGTGGTGAGATGCCGGCGTTGTTGAAGGCGATGTCGATACGCCCGTACGCGTCGTGAGCGGCCCGGAACAGGTACTCCACTGCCTCGCCGTTGCTCACGTCGGTCTTGACGAAGAGCCCGTCGACGGCGCCGGCGCTCGACTTTCCCGCCTCCTCGTCCACGTCCGCCACCACTACGCGGGCGCCCTCGGACGCCAGGCGCTGGACCGTGGCCAGGCCGATGCCGCCCGCCCCGCCGGTGACCACCGCCACCCTTCCGTCGAGGCGACGACAAACAGGCTGTTCCACGGTCTATCCCTCCGTTGCGATAAAGACGTTCTTGACGTCGGTGAAGGCGTCGGGAGCATCGGGGCCGAGCTCTCGGCCCAGGCCGGACTGTTTGAAACCGCCAAAAGGTGTCCAGTACCGCACCGACGAGTGGGAGTTGACCGACAGGTTGCCCGAATCGACGGCCCGGGCCACGCGCAGCGCCCGCCCGACGTCTCTGGTCCAGATGGAGCCGGACAGGCCGTACTCGGTGTCGTTGGCGGCTCGGATGGCGCCCGCCTCGTCATCGAACGGCGCCACCGCCACGACCGGCCCGAAGATTTCCTCCCGGAAGGCGCGATCGCCGGCGTCGATGGGAGCGAGCACAGTCGGCGGGTACCAGTACCCGGGCCCCTGCGGACAGCTGCCCCGGAAGGCCACGGCCGTGCCCTCGGTGACGTAGGAGGCCACTCGTTGGCGGTGTTGGGCGCTGATGAGGGGCCCCATTTGGCTCGACTCCAGGGCCGGGTCCTCCACTCGGACGGCCCTGACGGCCTGCTCCAGCAGTTGGAGGAAGCGGTCGTAGACGGAGCGTTCGACCAGGATACGGGACCGGGCGCAGCAGTCCTGGCCGGCGTTGTCGAACACGCTCATGGGCGCGGTGGCCGCGGCTTGCTCGACGTCCGCATCCGCGAACACGATGTTGGCGCTCTTGCCCCCGAGTTCCAACGTCACCCGCTTGACCTGTTCGGCGCAACCCGCCATCACCTGCTTGCCGACCTCGGTCGACCCCGTGAACACGATCTTGCGCACGTAGGGGTGGGTGACGAACCGGTCGCCGACCATAGAGCCCTGCCCGGGCAGGACGGTGAAGACGTGCTCCGGTAAGCCCGCGACCAGGGCCAGCTCGGCCAGGCGCAGTGCCGTTAGAGGCGTGAGCTCGGCCGGTTTCAGCACGACGGTGTTGCCGGCGGCGAGGGCGGGGGCGAAGCCCCAGCCTGCGATGGGCATCGGGAAGTTCCAGGGCACGATGACGCCGACCACGCCCAGCGGTTCTTTGAAGGTGATGTCCACCCCGCCCGGTACCGGTACTTGACGGCCGAACAGTCTTTCCGGAGCGGCCGAATAATAGTTGAGGACGTCCCTGACATTGCCCGCCTCCCACCGGGCGTTGCCGACGGTGTGACCGGAGTTGAGCACCTCCAGCCGGGCCAGCTCCTCCCGGTCGGCGTCCACGGCCTCGGCGAAGCGGCGCAAGAGACGGCTGCGATCGGCGGGGGCCACTCGCCGCCATTGTTCGAACGCCCGGTGGGCGTTCTCGATGGCCGCGTCCGTTTCCTCCCGGGAAGTGCGGGGAATTTCTGCCACGGCTTGGGCCGTGGCCGGGTTGATGACGGCGGTGGCCATCACCGGGCCGCCCGGGCCAGCGGCTCAGCGCTTTGATGGCGGCGGGCGTCGCGGCGCCGCCGGGCCGCCGCCACCAGCGCCACGAACAGGCGGTCGTCGGCCTGGTTGTCCTCAGGGTGCCACTGCACGCCGAGGGCGAAGTCATGACCGGGGACCTCAACGGCCTCTAGTGTGCCGTCGTCGGCAAAGCCGACCGCCTCCAATCGCTGGCCCAGCCGGTCGACGGCCTGGTGGTGATAGCAGTGGGCGTCTGTCTCGGTCCCGAGTATGGCGGCGATAGCGCTCCCGCTCTTAAGTGCCACCCGGTTGGGCCTCGTCTGGCCCGGGCCGGCCCGGTGGGTGTCCTGGCCCAGCACGTCGGGAAGATGTTGATGAAGCGTCCCTCCCATGATCACATTAAGCACCTGCAGGCCTCGGCAGATGGCCAGCAGCGGCAGGTCCCGGTCCAGTGCGCCCCGGCACAGGTCGATCTCCCAGGCGTCGCGTTCCTGGCGGGGCCGGTCCGTTTGGTGGTGGGCCTCGGCCCCGTAGGTGGCCGGGTCGACGTCCGGGCCACCGATGAGCACGAGCCCGTCCACTGCCGACAGGGCGGTGCCCGCGTCTGACGGTGAGGGCGGGAGCAGGACGGGGCAGCCGCCGGACCGGGTCACGGCGGAGAGATAGTTGTGGGGGAGAAGGGCGGCCGGCTCGTCCCATACGCCGAAGCGGGCCCGCTCGATGTACGTCGACAGGCCTATCACGGGCGGGGCCGGAGCCTCTTGCTCAGAGACGCTCGAAACCACGGAAACGCTCCCAGTCCGTAACGGCGCCGTTGTAGGCGTCCAGCTCGACGCGTGCGGCGTTGAGGTAGTGGTCGATGACGGGTTGGCCGAAGGCCTCTTGTGCCACCTTGCTGTCCTGGAGCAGCCTCGCCGCTTCTCCCAACGAGGTCGGGGCCCGGGGGCAGCCCGAGGCGTAGGCGTTGCCCACCAGCTCGGGCGGTAGCGGCAACTCCGAGTCGATGCCGTGCAACCCGGCCGCGACGAGGGCGGCGACGGCCAGATAGGGGTTGACGTCCGCGCCCGGCACCCGGCTCTCGACCCGCAGCGACGGCCCCCGCCCCACTACCCGCAGGGCGCACGTACGGTTGTCACGGCCCCAGGCCAGTGCCGTCGGGGCAAAGCTGCCGGGCACGTAGCGCTTGTAGCTGTTGACGTTGGGGGCAAAGAAATAGGTCATCTCCCGAGCGCACGCTAACTGACCGGCGATGAAATGGCCCATTAGGGGAGAGAAACCATGCTGGCCCGGACCGGCCATCACCGGGGCCCCCTCCGGGGAACGGAGGCTGATGTGGATGTGACAGGAGCTGCCTTCCCGCTCGTCCCATTTGGCCATGAAGGTGAGGCTCATCCCTTCCTGGTGGGCTATCTCCTTGGCGCCCGTCTTGTAGATGCTGTGGTTGTCGCAGGTGGTGAGGGCGTCGGAAAAGCGGAAGGCGATCTCGTGCTGGCCCAGGTTGCACTCGCCCTTGGCCGACTCGACGTACAGGCCGGCCCCGCTCATCTCGTTACGGATGCGGCGGACCAGGTGCTCAACCCGGCCCGTGCCCAGGACCGAATAGTCGACGTTGTACTGGTTGGCCGGCGCCAGGTTGCGGTAGCCGAGCCGCCACGCCTCCTCGTATGAGTTCTGGAAGACGATGAACTCGAGCTCGGTCCCGACGTGGGCGACGAGGTCACGCTCCGCCAGGCGCGCCAGCTGTGCCTTGAGGATCTGGCGTGGAGAAGGTGCTACGACGGAGCCGTCTTCCCATTCGAGGTCGCACAGGACGAGGGCTGTGCCCGCGTTCCACGGCATGAGGCGCAGCGTCGACAGGTCCGGCCGCATAACGAAGTCGCCATAACCCCTGTCCCACGAAGACATCGAGTAGCCCTCGACTGTCTTCATGTCGACGTCCACGGCCAGCAAGTAGTTGCAGGCCTCGGCCGCATGGGGGACGACTTCCTCCAGGAAGTACCGGGCCGAGCAGCGCTTGCCTTGCAGCCGGCCTTGCATGTCGGTGATGGCGACGACGACCGTGTCGACGGTGCCGTCTGCGGCCAGGGATCTGAGCTTGTCGAGGTCCAGGGCCACGGTCCGAACCCTACATGAGCGGTAGTGAGGGCGTCCCGGCCATCCTTATGCCCTCACGCCACAGGGTCGTCTTTCCGGCGCCGGCCGGGCCGTTGAGGGTGAGAACGGCCAGGCCCGTATGGTCGTGGTCGAAGAACGAGGCCATCGCCGCCAGCTCGCCACGGCGGCCTGCCAGTTCGGGCGCGCTCAGCTGATGACCTGCACCGGCTCGCCCCCGACCGAGCGTCGCAGTGCCGCGTGCAGGGTGTCGGGGGTGAGGACGCCGACGTAGCGGTCGCCGTCCAGCACGGCCACCCAGGCGGCATCGTTTTGGAGCATCTCGGCGAAAGCCACCTTCAGGGAACAGTCGAGGCCGACGCGCGCCGTGAGCGGCCGCATGTAGAGGGCGACGGTCTGAGCCCCGTCCCGCTGCCGGGGCCCGTCAGGAGGCCCGGCTGGGTCGACCCAACCGAGCAGGCGCCCCTCATCGCTGACCACCAGGGCCCAGCGGGTGCCCTCGGCCTTGACGGCGGCGAGAGCGGCGTCGACAGTGGTGCGAGGGCCGACGACGGGAGGGGTGTACAGATCGGTCACTTCGATCGGCGTCACCGCCAGGCGCCGCAGGCCCCGGTCGGCCCCTATGAAGTCGGCGACGAACGGTGTGGCCGGGTGCCCGAGCAATTCGGCCGGGGTGTCGTATTGCTGCAGCACTCCTGCCTGGCTCAGCACCGCGATCCGGTCTCCCATCGTGACGGCCTCGTCGACGTCGTGGGTCACGAGGATGACCGTTTTGTGGAGCTGCGCCTGAAGGCGCAGGAACTCCTGCTGGAGCCGCTCCCGGGCGATAGGGTCGACCGCCCCGAAGGGCTCGTCCATCAGTAGGACCGGCGGATCCCCGGCCAGGGCGCGGGCGACCCCGACCCGCTGCGCCTGCCCGCCCGAGAGCTGGTGCGGGTAGCGGCCGGCGTAGATGGCCGGGTCGAGGCCGACCAGTTCCAGTAGTTCGCCCACCCGGGCACGCACCCGGGCACGGTCCCAGCCGAGCAGGTTGGGCACCGACGCCACGTTGTCGGCCACCTTCAGATGGGGGAAAAGGCCGGGTTGTTGGATCACATAGCCCGTCCGCCGGCGCAACTCGACGCGGTCCAGCGTGGCGATGTCCCGCCCGTCGACCAGCACCCTGCCGATGGTCGGCTCCACCAGCCGGTTGACCATACGCAGCACCGTCGTCTTGCCCCCGCCCGAAGGGCCTACGAGCACGCACAACTCGCCCGCGTTGATTTGAAGGTCGAGGTCCTGCACGGCGTAAGCGCCGCTGTCGTAGCGCTTGGAAACCGACTCGAAGCGGATCATGGTACTCCTGAGTGCCTGGGCGCTGGTGGGCCACGCTACCGACTGCACTCCCAAAGCTCTTGGGAAACAGAAGATCCGTGCCGCTCAGGTAGCGTCGATGAACTATGGCGCTCGTCGCTTCGGCTGGGCCATTGCTCCAGTGGAGCTGGATCTCCTCGCAGTCGGGGACGATCCTCTCCTTGCTCGTCCAGCACATCGAGCTCACTGCGATCGCGGTGGGCGTCGGCCTGGCCATCTCGTTGCCGCTGGGCATCGCGGCGTGGCGGTTACCGGCCCTGCGCACGCCGCTGGTGGGGTTCACCGGCCTGCTCTACGTCATCCCGTCGGTGGCGCTCATGGCGATGCTGGCGCCTCTCACGGGTTTCTTCTCGGTCACGACGGCCGAGGTGGCCCTCGTCAGCTACACCCTGCTCATCCTGGTGCGCAATACGGTCGCTGGCCTAGCGTCGGTTCCCGAGGACGCCCACGAGGCGGCCCGGGGCATGGGCTATACCCAACTCGAAGAGCTGTTCAGGGTCCAGCTGCCCCTGGCCCTCCCGTCGGTGCTGGCAGGCCTGCGGGTCGCCACGGTCACGACCGTGGGACTGGTCAACGTGACCGCTTTCATCGGCCAGGGCGGGCTCGGCCAGCTGATCATCCAGGGCTTCGGCGAAGACTTCAACACCCCCATCGTCGTGGGGCTCGTTCTTTCGGTCCTCTTGGCGGGGGTGGCCGACGCGCTCCTGGTCGGGTTGGAACACGCCGTCCTGCCCTGGCGGCGTGCGGGCGCGGGTGGCGCGTAGGGTGAACTTCCTCTCCCAGGTCGCCACCTTCTTCTCCACCGGCTCCAACTGGACCGGCTCCAACGGGATCGTGGCCTTATGCTTGGAACAGGCCAAACTCTCGGCCGTGGCGGTGCTGGCGGCTGTCATCGCGGGAGTGACGGCCGGGTCGGTCCTGGGCCACAGCGGCAAGGGGAGCTTCGCCGTGGTGAACGCGGCCAACGCGGCGCGCGCCATCCCGTCGTTCGCCCTGCTGACGCTGGTCGCCATCCAGCCCGCCATCGTGCGTCTCCAGGAGGGTGGTTTCATCACGGCCGCTTTCACCATGTTCGCCCTCGCAGTGCCCCCCATACTCACCAACGCCTATGCCGGTGTCCGGGACATTGACCCGGCCGTCCGCTCCGCCGCGCTGGCCATGGGCATGACCCCGGGGCAACTGCTACGCCGGGTCGAACTGCCCCTGGCGCTTCCCCTGGTGATGGCCGGGATCCGGACCGCCGCCGTCGAGGTTGTGGCCACGGCGACGCTGGCTGCCTACGTGGGTGTCAGCGACTTGGGCACTTACATCTTCACCGGGCTGGACACGCGCAACAACGTGGAAACCTTCAGCGGGGCATTGCTGGTGGCCGCGCTGGCCCTGATGGTCGACCTCGTGCTGGCGGCTGCCGCACGAGGTCTGACGCCGGTCGGATTGCGCGGCCCCTCGTGGTCCTGGCGCCACGGGACGGCCATGGCGTTGGCCACCCTGCGGCCCCGCTAGGGGATGACCAGTGGCTAGAGATGACCAGTGGCTAGAGATGTCCAGGTGAGGCAGATGTCTAGGTGAGGCCCTGGCTCTTCAGCCACTTAGCGGCGACCGTAGAGGGGTCGTCGTGGTTCACGCTCACCTCGGTGTCCAGGTTGGCCAGCTGGGTCTCGGTCAGCTTGGCGTCCATGCCGTTGAGGGCCTTCGCCACGGCAGCC
>PMLI01000231.1 GCA_003158835.1 Acidimicrobiaceae bacterium | reverse complement strand
CTGGGTCATTTCACAGGCCGGGGCCGGCCGGGACGGCTCACGCCGCCCGGCAGCGGTTGACCAGGCTGCCGATGGCCTCGATGCTGGACTCTCCGTTTGGCCGTCCCGCAGGAACACGGGGGGCACCATGCGCTGGCCGACCCCTCCCGGCGTGCCGGTGAAGAGGAGGTCGCCCGGGCCCAGGGTGAGGACACGGCTCAGGTAGGTCACCAGCTCGACCGGTTTGAACAACAGGTCTGAGGTGCGCGACGACTGGNNGCAGCACCCCGTCGACGGCGCGACCCGGGCGGCATGGGACCGCCCCTCGTAACCCACCGTAGCCAAACGCACTTTGAGAAACCCCACCCATGGGCACCCTGAGCTCGGCCCGCGCCCTGCCGTGTTGTTTACAATAAACAGCTTAGCGAGCGGCGCCGGCGCCGCTCAGGGCTCGACGGAGACGTCAAGGCCTCTGGGCACGAGTTCCTCCCAGGTGTTGCCCGGAGTAAGGATGATCTTGGTGCCGTTCTGCTCGAAGAACACGGTGGGGTGATCAAGTAACGGCCGTCGCCAGGTGCCGTAGTAGACGGCGCCGTCTCGGAAAACCCAGGCCGGCCCGCTGCCCTTTAGGGTGAGCTCGNNGCTTCGAGCGCCCCGGTGGCGTCCTCCGGCCATGGGGTGGGGTGCTCGTGGACGAGCATGACGATCACGTTGGACGCCGTTATCTGTACATTGTCGCCCTGCAGGGCGGCGCCGGTGTCCGAATAGGACCGGTAGTAGATCCCGGTGTCACGGCGCCAGGTCCATGTCGTCGTGTCCAGGGGGTCGTGAATGCTGACGGCGGCCGCCGGCGTGCCGCCCGGCGCGGGCTTCCCGTAGCTGAAAATGGCAGTGGGTGGCTTCCCCGGGTCGCGCAGAGCAGCGGCGGCCGCGTACAGCGCAGAGGTGGAGGTCTCGAGGTTGTGGGGCGCGTAGCGCGTCGGGTCTCGCCAGTAGGCACTGCCGGACCGGTCCGCCCCGACGTCGTCCAGAAGGGACGTCCGGGAGTCGAACTCGTCGATCGCAGGTTGGATGGCGCCCGAGTACCCAAAAAGGATCCGGCCCAGCGGTTCGAGGATCTGAGGGTCGACCAGGCGGCCTGAGCGCACGGGCTCGATCCGTGCCGCTGTTTGGCACTGGAAGACCGCTATGAACCGCGTTATGCCACCTTCGACGGGCTCTTCGAAGACGATGTCGGCCTTGTCGAGGCCCCATTGGGGCCGGGCCTCAGGCAGGTTCTCGACTTTCACGGCTACGGCGGCCCGCTGAGGGACCCGGCCGCCGCGGGGCTTCAAGCCGGTGAGCGGGCACAGCGTGGCACGGTGGACTATCCGGGCCGCCTCGTGCCGGCCCTTCCTTTTCACGTGCGTCACTCGCTTCACGTGCGCCCCGTGCGGCCGTTGTCCTTTCAGGCCCTTGTGGTGCGGCCGTCCCCCCGTGGTGCTGGTGGTGAGGCGCACCGGCGATGTGGGGGCCGGGGCGGCCGAGGTCGTGCCCGCGGGCTTGGTCGCGTCGGTGCCGGCCGGCCCGCCGCATGCGGCGGTCGACAAGACCAAAACTGATGTGGCTACGGCCGTCGCGACACGATGCCCGCCATGGGGCCTGTTCATCTGCACCCGACGTTACCCGAGCAAGATCGGCCGCGCTGGGAGCGAAGAGCCCCGGCCGCCCTGAGCACGGCTTCCATCCCGGAATAGCGCCTCATGCCGCCGCCCCTGTGCCAATGTTGGGGTGCGCCGTTGTCTCTTCCCGAGCACGCCGCTATGCAGGGGGTTGGTAGAAATGAAGTGGAGGTCGCTCTTCGCCGAAGCGCTGGGTACAGCGCTCCTGGTGTTTTTCGCGGTCGGCACCGCCACGCTGAGCTTCGGCTTCAAGGTGGCGGGTGCGAGCGCGTCCGCCGGGGTCGTGGCGACGGCGCTGTCTTTCGGTTTGGTGCTGCTCGTGCTCGTTTATTCGATCGGTCCGGTCTCGGGGTGCCACATCAACCCCGCCGTCACGATCGGCTTCCTTGTTGCCCGCCGGATCACGCTGGCCGATGCGCTCGGTTACTGGGCCGCCCAGGTTGTAGGAGGCATCGCCGGTGCCGCCGCCCTCTTCGGCGTCTTTCACCTGTCGTCGGACTACCACGTCGGCCGCGTCGGTCTCGGGGCCGACGGGTTCGGGACGTCGTCGATGATCCATGCCGGCGCCGGCGGTGCCTTCGTGGCAGAGGTCGTGCTCACGTTCCTGTTCGTGTTCGTAATCTTGGCGGTGACGCGGCGAGCCAGCAACGCGGCCGTGGCGGGTCTCGTGATCGGCCTCAGCCTGACGCTCGTCCACCTCATCGGGATCCCGATCGACGGCACGTCGGTCAACCCGGCCCGGAGCATCGGTCCCGCCCTCTTCGTGGGCGGCACAGCCCTCAGCCAACTGTGGGTGTTCCTCCTTGCCCCGCTGGTGGGTGGGGTGCTGGCGGCCCTGGCACACCAGGTCCTGTACCCACGGGGCGAAGAGGAGGCCTCAATCGCCCCGGCGCCCGAGGAACAGGTGCCCTAGCCGCCCTAGAGAGCTCGAGATCGAGCACCGCAAGAGCCGGTGACAGACCGGACCGGACGTCGGGCCCTGAGGCGTGCCCGTCACGGCGTGGCGATGACCCGGATGAAGCGGGCACGGGCCCTGCCCGTGTTCGCGTACGCGTAGGGCCGGTCCGTGGGCAAGCGGAGGTAACCCCCCGCGGCCAGCGAGAACCTGTCCTCGCCCACCTCGATCACCAACCGTCCGGCTGAGACGAGGATCATCTCCTCGCTGCCGGGCGGGTCGGGTTCGGCCTCGTAGCGCGAGCCCGGGGCGAGCTCCCACTGCCACAGCTCGATTGTCCCGGCGCCGGGCTTCGAAGCCAACAACCGGGCTGTGCTGCCCAGCCCGTCTTCCCACACCGGTGCCACCTCCTGCGACGACTTTGGCACCAGAGGCGCCACCGGCCGGGCTGCGACCAGGGAAGCGAAATCAGTACCGAGGGCGCCAGCCAGCTTGTCCAGGGTGCCGAGGCTGGGGTTGGCTTCACCGGCCTCCAGCAAGGCGACCATGCGCCTGCTCACACCGGAACGCGCGCTGAGCTCGTCCAGCGTCAGCTGACGCTCGAGACGTAGCGACCGCACGCGTACTCCGACGGCCTGAAAGAGTGCCAGCGGCACCGGGCGGCCGGAGCGATCGTCTTGCACGTGCACATTCTCGTCCCCAACGACCGCTCCCGCTGCCAGTGCAATATACTGCACTGAAGGGAAAGGCTGGTCGGTGCAGGTGCGGCGCCGGAGCGTGGGACAGTGAGGCCGAGGTGGTGAACAAACTCCGTAGGGACCCCAAGGCGCTGGCGTTCGTGCTCCTGCTGGCGGCGACGGCGGCGTGGGGGGCGACCTTCGTCATCGTCAAGGACGCCACTGCCCACAACTCTGTACTCGGCTTCCTGGCCTGGCGGTTCCTGGTGGCGAGCGGGCTCCTGACCGTGGTCAGGCCACGTTCCCTGCAGCGGCTTGGGCGACGCGGGTGGGCCAAGGGAGTTCTGCTCGGCCTGATGCTGGCCGGGGGGTACGTCCTGCAGACATTCGGCCTCCGCTACACATCAGCCGCCATCGCCGGCTTCCTGACCGGCCTGCAGGTGGTGTTCACGCCCCTGCTCGCCTGGTTTGTGTTCCGGCACCGCCCGGCTGTCAGGGCGTGGGTGGCGACCTTGCTCGCCATCGGCGGCTTGGCCGTCATGTCGCTTCACGGGATGTCCTTCGGTCTGGGCGAACTGCTGACGGTGGGCGCCGCTCTGTTGTTCGCCGGGCAGATCGTAGGGCTCGGTTTTTGGTCCTCGTCGCAGGACGCGTACGGCCTGGCGACGGTGCAGTTGCTCACTGTGGCGGTCTGTTGCTGGCTCGCCACCTTGCCGGACGGGCCCCGTACGCCGGCTCGCCTTTCCGACTGGACCGCGATAGTGGTCACGGCCGTAGTTGCGACTGCCATCGCGTTTGTCGTGCAGAGCTGGGCCCAGTCGCAGCTCTCGACCACGCGGGCGGCCGTCGTACTGACGATGGAGCCCGTGTTCGCCGCCCTCGTCGCCTGGAGCGTAGGGGAGAAGCTGGGTTGGTCGGTCGTCGCCGGTGGCGGGCTGGTTGTGGTGGCGATGCTCGTTGTCGAGGCCGCCGGCGGGAAGAGGCTGACGTGGCGAGCCAGACGGTCATTACGGCCCATGCCGGTGGCGGTGGTCTCCGTTGACCCGCCATAGGTACGCCGGCCCGCCATAGGTTTGACGTCGTGGCCCCGCCCTCAGCCAGTCCCCGCCCCCGGCGTGCTCGCCGGACAGGCGAGGACCGCATCCTTTCGCTGCCCAATGTCGTCACCAGTGCCCGTTTGGTCCTGGTGCCGATGTTCGTCTGGCTGCTGGTTCAGCCCCATCACCGCGACTGGTTCGCGGCGGCTGTGCTCCTGGCCGCCCTCGGCTCGACGGACTGGGTGGACGGCCAGCTGGCCCGCCGTCTCGACCAGGTCACCAACCTCGGCAAGATCCTCGACCCGACGGCTGACCGCGCCCTGCTGGCGACGGCCGTCATCGGTATCCTTGCTGTCGGCGCGGTGCCGACCCCCGTGGCCGTACTGGCGCTGGCCCGGGAAGGCCTCGTGGCCGCGGCGGCCATCGGGCTGGCTCTGGCCGGGGCCCGGCGGATCGATGTAACACTGATCGGCAAGGCTGGGACTTTCGGGCTCATGTGCGCCTTTCCGCTGTTCCTGGCGGCCCACTCGACGATCGGTTGGCACCGCACCGCCCTGGTGCTGGCCTGGGTGGCGGGGACGGCCGGCATCGTCCTGGGCTGGCTCTCGGTCGTGTTCTACGTCCCCCTGGCCCGGGCGGCGCTGGCGAGTGGGCGGGCGACGCCGGTGTAGCTGCCGGGCAGGAGCAGCCGGTGCCGGCCTCAAGCCGGCCGGCGAAAGTGCTTGCCCAGGGTGTCGACCTGGCCCTGGTAGTTGGACCCGATGTCCTGGCCGTAGAGTTTGGCCGGCTCGCACACCATGCGTTCAAAGGTGAGCCGGCACACTTGCTGGCCGTGCTCGATCATGAACGGCACGTTCTGGGCACGCACCTCCAGCGCGGCACGCGACCCGTTCAGCTTCCCGGCCGGGTCGTAGCCGAACCCGGGGTCGAAGAAACCCGCATAATGCGTCCTCAATTCACCGCTGGTCGGGTCGTAGGCGGTCATCTCGCAGGCGAGGCGAGGCGGCACGCGTACGGCCTCACGGGAAAGCAACAGGTAAAACCTTTCCGGCCCGAGCACCACCCGGCCCTCCTCTTCTGCCAGCACCTCCTCCCAGTAATCCTCGGTCCGGTGCGCGCCGGGCTTGGCCATGTCGAGAGCGAGGGTGTGTTCCCGGGCGCGGTAGCCGACGCGCTTGCCCCGGGTGCCGCCCAGGTCGAGGCTGAGAAACACCCCGCCGTTCATGGCCAGCTCGGCGTCGCCGGCCGGCCGGCCGTCGATGTACAGGAGAGGGTCGTCGCGGTGCAGGTTTCGTAGCTCGTTGTCGGCCAGGCCGGAGTGGCCGACCATCAAGCGCAGTTGGTTGAGGGCCAGGCCTTGGCGGACGCGCACCGCGAACGAAAGCGGCACGACCTCCACGTAGAGCTGGCCCTGGTAACCGGGGGCGACTTCGTCGAACCGGTAGCTGTAGTCGGTGACAACCCGGGTGAACACATCGAGCCGGCCCGTCGAGCTCTTCGGGTTGGCCTTGCCCCGGACAAACGGGGGTAGGGCCAGGGTTTCGGCCAGTGGCACCAGGTACGGGCGCCCTGTCTCGAGGACGGCGCCCTCACGGCGCAGGTCGAGCTCGTCGACGACGAAGTCCTTGACCTTTTCCTCCACCTGCTTCTCGCCGGGAAGGAAGCTGCACCGGATCCGGTAGGCGCGTTCTCCCAGGCGCAGGTCCAGGCTGGCGGGCTGGATGTTGCCCGGCGGGATCCGTAGTTCGCCGGCACCCACCCAGCCGGCCCCGACCGCCTCGGATATCAGCTGGCTGGGCAGTACGCCCGGGACCGCCGCGCTGAGATCGGCGAGGCAGTTCACGGCGGCCACTGTCCCGCCATGGTAGTGGCCTCAGGCCACGGCCTTGCGCCGAGCCGGCAGGCCAGGCGCTAGGGTGCGAGCGTGCCAAGTGAGTCGCGCCGCTCCGGCCGGAGGGGCAACCTGACCCTACTGAGCCGTGCCCTGCTGGCGGTTGGGATGACGGCGCTCGTGGCCGTGATCGTCCGGCTGAGGGGTAGCGGCGGTACCCCGCCACACCGGGGCGGGTGGCGCCAGTTGTCCGTGACCGACCTGGAGCCGATGGACCAGCCCTAGTGCGAGCCGTCCTCGTGGGTTTGGGCGCCGTAGGTGCCCGTAGCGCCCGGCAGCTGCTTTCTTCGAAGTCGGTCTCCGACCTGGTCGTGCTGGCCCGGAAGCCGGCCCTGGTCGAAGCCAGGGTGGCGGCCCTCGGCGCATCGGGCGTGGTCCGGCTCGAGCAGCTCCGGCCCTCTTCGTTCGCACAGGTCCTGGCGGGTGCGGGAGTGCTGCTACTGGCCGCGCCCGGCCCGAGCGGTGACCTAGCCGAGGCGGCCGTCAGGGCGTCGGTACCCGTCGTGTCCGCTTCCGACGACCCGGCCGAGGTGCGGGCCCTGCTCGCGCTCGAGGTCGAGGCGCGCCGGCGCGGGGTTTCGGTGGTGGCCGGCGCCGGCATGGCCCCCGGGCTCTCCTGCCTGCTGGCGGCGTGGGCGGTGGCGAAGCTGGACGAGGTGACCGAAGTGCACGTGGCCACCCTTGGGACGGGTGGCCCGGCCTGTGCCCGCCGGCGCCACGCCGCTCTGCGCGAACCCGTCGACGAGTGGCGCGATGGCGCCTGGGCCCGCAAGGTGGCCAGCTCAGGCCGGGAGCTGGTGTGGTTCCCCGGCCATTCCGGAGCCGATTGCTACCGCGTCAACAGGCCCGACCCGCTGCTGTTGACTGGGGCTTTCCCTTCTCTTCACTCGGTCAGCACCCGGGCCGCGGCATCCCGGCGGGACCGTTTCACGTCGCGCCTGCCCATGCTGCGGCCCCCTCATCCGGAAGGGACGGTAGGCGCGGTCCGGGTGGAGGTGCGCGGCCGGCGCGCCGGAGAGGCCGAGGTCGTCATTTTGGGTGCTGGTGGGCGGGCCGCTCTCCTAGCCGGGACGGTGCTGGCCACCGCGGCGGTGAGAGCGGCGACGGGCCGGCTCAGGGCCGGCGCCGGCGGCCTGGCATCGCTGGTGAGCGCGCCGGGGGAGTTGCTGGCCGAGCTTTCGGAGCGAGGCGTGAGCATCCTCACGTTCGAGGGCGGCGAGACGACTCCAGCCTGGTAAAGGCGGGCACGGCGCCGCCCTTCAGGGCTTGCGCCGGTGCTTCCAGCTATAGGAGTCGTCCCATCCCAGGACGGCCAGGGCTCTGTTCACGGCGCTGAGGGCGGCAGTGGCTTCGAAATCGTCAGTGCGTGCCGATATGCGTCGCACCAGGTCGGACCGGGCCTTTTCGAGCTCGTGGCGGCCACCCACCGTTACCAGGTCCTTGGCGGCCGGTTCGGTGCCCGGTTGCCCGGGCCCGGGAGCACCGCCAACAGCGGCGGGTTGTCCGGGCAAGGGCTCGAGCGGGGGCACGTCCGCCGAGAGTAGTCGATCAGGCTTGTCCCAAAGCGAAAGGCCGGCCCTTTCGAGCCGGCCTTGTCCGGTGCTTCTCCGGTGGCGCCCGGCGCCGGACCGGTCCACCGGCACCCGGCGTGGGCGCTCAGAGATCGTTCAGGCGGTCGGGGGCGGAGCCGTCTGCACTTCCACGGTCGCGCCGCCGGTACCGACGGACACTTTCCTCGGCTTGGCCGTCTCGGCTACCGGCAATAGCACGGTGAGGACACCGTCGCGGTAGTCGGCATTGATGGCGCCAGTGTCGATGTCCTCGCTCAGCATCAACTGGCGTGAGAAATTGCCGCGGGGCCTCTCAGCCGCCAGCACGAGGTCGCCCTCGGCCGCTTGCCAGTTCCGATTGGCCTCGATGCGCAGTACGTTGCGGTCGACGGTCAGGTCAATGGATCTGGCATCGACGCCGGGCAGGTCGACTCGGACGACCCATTGCTCCTCGTGGCGGTAGGCGTCTATGGGCATGCTGCTACCCCGGCGGGATAGGGCTCCGAGCAGCTCATTACTGATCTGGTCGAAGCTGGCGACGGGGTCAAAGCGGGTCAGCATCTCTCTGCTCTCCTTTAGGAAGCGGTGGAAACTGCGTTCACTATATCGCACTATCAGCAAACATGACAATAAAAGTAGCAACTTTTCTGCTGGGCTCGGCCCAGGGTGGTCGAAGACGGGTGGGGAGGGGCCTCACGGCAGGCGATCGGGGGATCGAAGGACGCCGCTGGGGGTGTTCGGGAGGGGCGAGGAGCTCGGCCCAGGCGCGCCGACGACGGTCAGGACCGCGCTCCTACAAAAGGGCCCAGCCGGCGGCGTGAGAGGGTGCCGGCGGCCCAGGTGGCGGGGGGTGGCGCCGGGCCGGCCGTCAGGCCTTGGGTGCCCGCCGGCGGCCGAGGAACCGGACGAGCGGGTCGTACTTGACGTCGACGACGCGTTCCTTCATCGGGATGATGGCGTTGTCGGTGATCTTGATGTGCTCGGGGCA
>PMLI01000239.1:20712-22651 GCA_003158835.1 Acidimicrobiaceae bacterium | reverse complement strand
TTCACGGCCATGCGGGCCCGCGGCGCCGAGGTGACCGATATTGTCGTGCTGGTGGTGGCGGCTGACGACGGCGTCATGCCCCAGACCGTGGAAGCGTTGAACCACGCCAAGGCGGCCGACGTCCCCATCGTCGTCGCCATCAACAAAATAGACAGGGCCGACGCCAACCCCGAGCACGTGATGCAGCAGCTCTCCGAGCTGGGCCTGGTGCCCGAGCGCTGGGGTGGGGACACGATCATGGTCGAGGTTTCCGCCATCCAGAACCTCGGCGTCGACGACCTGCTCGAACAGTTGATGGTGGTAGCCGAGGTCGAAGAGCTGCGAGCCAATCCGGAAGGCCGGGCCCGGGGCATCGTCCTCGAAGCCAACCTGGATCCCGGCAAGGGACCGGTGGCCACCGTGATCGTGCAGGACGGCACCCTGCGGGTCGGCGACCACGTTGTGGCCGGCGCCGCCTGGGGACGGGTCAAAGCTCTGATCGACGACAAGGGCGACAACATAAAAGAGGCGCCTCCGTCCTTCCCGGCTCAGGTGCTGGGTTTCGACTCGTTGCCCGGGGCAGGCGACGAACTGCGAGGGGTCGCCAGCTCCCGCACGGCGCGCGACGTGGCCGAGCAACGCGAGCAGCGTTTCCGCAGCGCCGACATGCGCCGCAGCGCGTCGGCGACGAGCGGCGGCGCCAAGCTCGAAGACATCTTCGAACAGATCCAGCGGGGAGAAGCCGCCACGCTGAACGTGGTCGTGAAGGCCGACGTGCAGGGCTCGCTCGAGGCTGTCACCGAGAGCCTGCGCAAGCTCGAGCGTGAGGACGTGAAGCTGGCGTTCGTGCACCGGGCCGTGGGCGGCATCACCGAGAACGACGTGGCATTGGCGGCGGCGTCCAACGCCACCATCATCGGCTTCAATGTCAGGCCCGGACGCGAGGCCCGGACCATGGCCGCGGCTCAAGGCGTCGAGGTCCGCACCTACGAGATCATCTACAAGTTGATCGAGGACATCCAAGCGGCCATGGTCGGCATGCTGGCTCCCGAGTACGAGGAGATCCTCACCGGCGAGGCCGAGGTGCGGGAGATCTTCAGGATCCCGCGCATCGGGGCTGTGGCCGGGTGTTGGGTCCGCAGCGGGGTCATCACGCGCGGGTCAAAGGTGCGGTTCCTGCGCGACGGGGTCATCATCTGGAAAGGGGCGGTCACCTCACTGCGACGCTTCAAGGAGGACGTGCGTGAAGTGCACGAGGGCTTCGAGTGCGGCATCGGATTGTCCAACAACCAGGATCTGCGCCCGGGTGACATCATCGAGACCTACGAAGACCGGGAGATCCCCCGCACCTGAGCCCGTTGCACACGGCTGTCCTGAGGGTGGAGCTGCACCTCCCCCTACCTCGTTCGCTGAAGGACAAACGGTCCGTCTTGCGGCCCATACTGGACGGTGCCCGTCACCGTTTCGGTGTGGCCGCGTCCGAAGTGGGCATGCAGGACCTCTGGCGGTCAGCCGAGCTGGGTTTCGCGGCCGTCGGCTCCACCGTCGGCCATGTGGGCGAGGTGCTGGACAAGGTGGAGCGCTTCGTGTGGTCCTTTCCGGAGGTCGAAGTGACTTCCTGCGAGCGAATTTGGCTGGAGGGCTGATGCACCCGACCCCGGTGCTCCCTCTTCGGGGGGCGCCGTGAGCGGGCGGGGGCGCCCGGCCCGGCCGAGCTCGAGGTACTACTCCCGCATGGCCAGGGTGAACGAGGTACTGAGAGAGGTGCTGGCAGAAGAGATCGAACTGGTTGCCAGTTCCGACTCGCGTCTCGAACTGGTGACGGTGACCGCCGTCAGCTGCGAGCCCGACCTTCGCCATGCCACCGTACTGCTGGCCTCCCTACCCGACGCCGTGCGGGACGGGCTCAGCGAGGCCCGCCCCCGCCTGCAAGCGGCCGTTGCCCACCAGGTGCGCCTAA
>PMLI01000239.1:0-20689 GCA_003158835.1 Acidimicrobiaceae bacterium | reverse complement strand
GGCCCGGACAGGGCGGAGAGCGGGGCCGGGGGCCCGGACAGGGCGGAGAGCGGGGCCGGGGGCCCCGATGGTGCGGGGCCGGGGGCTCAGGGCGCGCCCGGCTCGACCGAGCCTGCGGCGTGAGCCAGATCGACGGCCTTTTGGTCCTGGACAAGCCGGCCGGGTGCACCAGCCACGACGTGGTAGCGCGCTGCCGGCGCATATTCGGTCAGAAACGGGTCGGTCATGCCGGGACCCTCGACCCTGATGCCACCGGGGTGCTGCTGGTGGGACTGGGACAGGCTACGAGGTTGCTGCAGTACCTCTCGGGCCTGTCCAAGCGCTACACGGGTGAGGTCGTCCTGGGCGTAGCCACTACAACTCTCGACGCCATGGGGACCGTCACAGGCACATGGGACATGAGCGGCGTGAACCTGGAGGCGGCCCGGGCGGCGGCGCGGTCGCTGACGGGCCAGATAAACCAGGTACCGCCCATGGTCTCAGCCCTCAAGGTCGGCGGTCGCCGCTTGCACGAACTGGCCCGTGCCGGCATCGAAGTGGAAAGGGCGGCCCGGCCGGTCACGGTCTGGCGCTTCGACATAGAACTCGCTCCTGTCGCTCAGATCGGTGACAAGGCCGTCCTGGCCATCGACGTCGTCTGCTCGTCAGGCACCTACGTCCGCAGCCTGGCCGCGGACCTCGGGACTGCTCTCGGCGGGGGCGCTCACTTGCGCTGCCTGCGCCGGCTGGCGGTAGGGAGCTACGGGGTGGATGAGGCGGTGTCCCTCGATGCCCTGGAAGCATCGCCGGAGCCGGCGAAGGCGGTCCTGGGACCGGTCGAGGCTCTGCGGGGGATGGCCCGGCTGACAGTGAGCGGTGATGTCGCCGAAGCCGTTGGTCACGGCCGGGTACTGCCCCTGGGAGCGTTTGGGGACATGGGCCGAGAACAGCCGGGGCCGTGGGCGGTGTTGTCCGGCGCCGGGTCGTTGCTGGCCGTTTACCAGACCCACGGGCCGCAACACGCCAAGCCCTCGGTCGTGCTGTCTTTCCCGGCGGGTGCCGGTGCCTGAGGCAGGCGGGAGCCCCTGGGCCCGGTCGGGCCGGGCCTACTTTTCGGCGCCGGCGTGCTCGCGGCGGACCTTGTCCCACAGGTTGGGCGGCATCACCTCGTAATGGTCGTGGCGCGCCTTGAAGCGGCCGCGCCCTCCGGTCAGGCTGCGCAGGTCGATGGCGTAGCGGACCAGCTCGGACGTGGGGACGAGGGCGATCACGACGGACTCCCCGGGCTGGCCGGTCTCGGTGCCTTGGACCCGGCCACGGCGGCTGTTGAGGTCGCCCATCACGTCTCCCTGGTAGGCGTTGGGAACGGTCACCTCCAGCATCGACAGCGGTTCGAGCACCACCGGGCTCGCTTTGGCCAAGGCCTCCCTGAGGGCCAGTGCTCCCGCCATCTTGAACGACATTTCCGAGGAATCGACCGGGTGGAACTTTCCGTCGAAGCAGGTGACCCGGATGTCGACCACCGGCCAACCGAAGGTGCCGCCCTCCGACATGGCTTCATCGGCGCCTTTCTGCACGGCCGGTATGTACTGGCGGGGGATCACGCCGCCGACGATGTTGTCCACGAACTCGAAACCGGCGCCCCGCTCCATAGGTTCGATGCGCAGCGACGCCACCCCGAACTGGCCGTGGCCGCCGGTTTGCTTCTTGTACTTGCCCTCGGCCTCGGCGTTGGCGGTGACCGTCTCGCGGTACGGGATTATGAGTTCCTCGCTCTCGACGCCGACACCGAACTTGCGAGCCAGGCGCTCCATGGCGATGGCGATATGGGTTTCGCCTGTCCCGGTCAGCACGGTCTGGTGAGTCTCGTCGTCGCGGCGCACCAACAGGGTCGGGTCTTCTTCCTGCAGGCGGTGAAGAGCCGTCATCATCTTGTCTTCGTCGGCCTTGCTCTTGGGGTGGATGGCGACGGACAGTACGGGGGTAGTGGCCTCGGCCAGCCAGCTGGAACCGCCCCCGGCGCCGTCCTCGTCGGGACCGGAGCCGGCCGGCACCCGGCTGACCGGCATATTGCGCGGCGTGAGAGTGTCGCCGGTGTAGGTGCTGGCCAATTTCGCCACGGCACCGATATCTCCGGCCGTCACCTCGGTAAGGGGTATCTGCTCTTTGCCTCGCAGCGTGAAGATCAGGTGCAGCCGCTCTTCGGATCTGGCCCTGGGGTTGAACAGCGCGGCGTCGGGACGGACCGTCCCGGACAGGACCTTGAAGAGGGATATCTTACCGACGTAGGGGTCGGCGACCGTCTTGAAAATCCACACCAGTGGTTGTCCGGCCGGGTCCGGGGCCACCTCGATGACCTCGCCGGTGCCACCGGCGCCGGGCGCCCGCACCAGAGCGGCCGGGCGCTCGAGGGGCGACGGAGCCACATCGCAAATGATGTCGAGCAGGCGGTCGATGCCGACCAATTTGGACGCCGAACCGCAAATGACCGGGAAGACCTGGGAGGAGACGACTCCTCGGGCCAGCGTCTTGGATAGTTCGTCTGCCGTGACCTCCTCGCCGTCGAGGTAGCGCAGCATCAGGTCGTCGTCAGCCACGACGATGCCCTCCACCAGCGAGTCGCGCACCGTGTGCTCCTGGGCGGTCATGTCGTCAGGTATGGGCGCCGTGGTAGCGGTCCACTTGCCGGCCTCGTAGACAAAAGCCGTATCGCTGAGCAGGTCGGCCAGGCCGTGAAAGTTCAGTTCCTCCCCGATGGGCAGCTCGAGGGGAGCAACGCCGGCACCGAAGGCGGAGTGCAACTGCGCGAGCACACCGGTGAAGTCGGCCCGCTCCCGGTCCAGCTTGTTCATGAAGATGAGCCTGGGTATCCCGAGCTCGGCGGCTGCCTTCCAGAAGATCTCGGTCTGCACCTCGACGCCGTCGACTGCGCTGACGACGAACACGGCCAGGTCGGCCACGGACAAAGCGGCCAATGCCTCCGGTACGAAGTCCGCATACCCGGGGCAGTCCAGGACGTTTACCTTGTAGCCGCGCCATTCGAGGGCGGCCAGGGTCAGCGATGTGGACATGTGATGAGAGTGCTCTTCGGGCTCGAAGTCCGAGACGGTGGACCCGTCCTCCACCCGGCCCGTCCTCGTGATCGCGCCACTGCAGAGGAGCAGGGCTTCGGTCAGCGTGGTCTTCCCGGAGCCCCCGTGGCCGACCAGGGCCACGTTGCGGACCTTTGCTGGTGGGTACGCCTTCATGCGAGCACCTCTTCTTTCCCCGCGGGTTCCCCCGGCGGTGTCCCCTTCACGGCCGCTCCAGACCTGATCCCAGTTAAGTTACCCGTTCGGGACCGGGGCATGGGAGGGCGGCGCCGCCCTAGTTCCGCTGAGCCAAAGCACGGCTGGTAGGCTGAGCAGCACGTACCGGGGCCCACATAATGACGTTCGCCACCCCGTTAGGAGCAAGTAGGTGTTCGACGCACGTTTTCGCACCGCCGTTGACCGGGTGGTGAGCCCGGCCGGCCGGGCGCTTCGACGCACAGGGCTCTCGCCCGACCACCTGACGGCGATGGGGGTTTTGATGTCCATCCCCGCCGCCTGGGCCATCGCCGCCGGCCACCTCGTCGTGGGCATGCTCGTCCTGATCGGGTCGGCGCTGCCGGACCTGTTCGACGGGAGCCTGGCCAAGGCGAGCGGGAGGGCGAGCCGCCGGGGCGCGTTCTTCGATTCGGTCGGCGACAGGGTGAGCGACAGCGTCGTGCTGGTCGGCTTCGCCTGGTACGCGCAGGACCGCTTCGGCGGCCACGCCGCCCTGGTGCCGTTGGCGGTGCTGGGTGTGTCGCAGCTCGTGTCCTACATAAGGGCGAAGGGCGATGCCCTGGGCATCGACGCCAAGGGTGGCCTCATGGAAAGGGGCGAGCGGGTTTTTGTACTCTGCTTCGCCCTCAAGTTCCCGGCCGACATGCTCTGGCTGCTCTGGCTCATATTCGCTCTGTCGCTGGTGACGGCGGGGCAGCGGTTCGTGAAGGTATGGCGCCAGGCCGAAAAGCCTCCTGCCCCGCTGCCGGTCGAACCGGTGGCAGTGGTGCTGCGCTGGCGGGCTTGGAGGGAAGAACGGGCCGCGGGGCGCGATACCGCGTCGTGGGTGAGGTCTCCTCGTGGCCCCGGCCGGCCGGCCGGGGCCGGGTTTTTCTCGGGCAGCCGACGGCCGGGAACAGGCGCGGCGGCGGAGGGACGGTGGCACGAACGGCGGGTACAGCGCCGCCTGCGCCTCAACGAGGATCCGGGCCCGGTGCTGGGCCCGGCCCCGGACAAGCTGGCGGCCGACCTGCGTGACGATGTCACGGCCCCAGGGCGCCGAGGTCGGCCCCGGATCTGAACCGGCGATCACCGTACGATGACGCGCTCCCAGCGGGACGCGCCGCTGATGGCTTCGCGAGTTGACCTGGCGGCCGAGTGGGCCGTGCCCTAGGGTCGGTCGCAGTGCTGAGCAAGGAGCTCGCCCTCTACCGCGCCGGAGCGGTCGTTGCTTCGGCGCTGCCCGGAGAGGTGGCCGGCGACCTCGTCCAGGGCCTGGGGGCACTGCTGGGAAGATTTCCCGACTACGACGGGCGGCGGGCGGTCGTCGCCTCCCATATGGCTCGCGTCCTGGGCCGGCCCCTCGGTCGCCGGGAAGCGAGACGGATGGTGGCCGAGGTGTTTGCCAACTACGGCCGCTACTGGGCCGAGAGCCTGCGCCTGCCGTCCCGCACCAAGGCCGAAATCCTGGCGGGCGTGACAACGTTCGGCTGGGAGCACCTGGAGACGGCCCGGGCGGGCGGTAGCGGCGCCATCGTCGCCACCCCACACCTGGGGGGCTGGGAATGGGGCGCCATGTACCTAATTGCCCGGGGGGTTCCCGTGACGGTCGCGGTGGAGCCATTGCGGCCACCTGACCTGTTCGAGTGGTTTGCCCGGTTCCGGGAGCGTCTCGGTATGCAAGTCGTCCCCGTCGGCCCCGGAGCGGCGGGCGCCATCCTGCAGGCTCTGAAGCAGGGCCACGTGGTCTGCTTGCTGTCGGACCGCGTGGTGGCTCAGGTCTCGGCGGCCGAGGTGAGCTTTTTCGGGGCGCCGGCTATGCTCCCCGCCGGCCCCGTGACCCTGGCCTTGCGTTCGGGGGCGCCCCTCATGACGGCCGCCATCTACTACGGCCGGGCGACCACTGCCCATACGCTGGTCTTCCGTCCCCCGGTCGAGCTCCCCGGGGTGGCCCGCTTCCGCCAATCAGTGCAGACCGGTACCCAGATCCTGGCCGTCGAGCTCGAGCACCTGATCCGGTCTGCCCCTACCCAGTGGCACCTGGTCCAGCCCAATTGGCCCGACGACCCGCAGCTTCACCGGCGGTGGGCGTGGCCGGGCCTGACGCACGGGCCCGTGGCGGCGCCGGCCGGGACCACATGACAGCGNNGCCGCAGGTCGTCCACCCTGAGGGCGGGCCAGTCGTGCGATTAGGCATCGTGTGCCCGTACAGCCTGAGCATTCCCGGCGGCGTGCAACATCAGGTGCTCGGCCTGGCCCGCGCCCTGCGGGCCACTGGCGTGGAGGCGCGGGTGCTGGCGCCTTGCGACGGGCCTCCACCTGAGCCGTGGGTCTCTCCGCTGGGCGCGTCGGTGCCGGCGGCGGGAAATGGCTCGGTGGCGCCCATCGCGCCCGACCCGTCGGCCGCCCTGCGCACGATCCGCGCCCTGCGGGACGAACAGTTCGACATCGTCCACCTTCACGAGCCCCTCGTCCCCGCTCCGTGCCTGACCCCCCTCCTGTTCAGCGACGCGCCGCTGGTGGGCACGTTCCATAGGGCGGGCGAGATCGCGTGGTACCGCGCCATCAGGGGCCCGGCCCGGTGGGCGGCTCGGCGACTGGAATTGCGCTGCGCCGTTTCCTCCCTCGCCCTGGCCACCGCCCGCCAGGCCCTCGGGGGTGAGTACGAGCTGCTCTGGAACGGTATAGACGTCGACCAGGCGTCGGCTGCCGAACCGTGGCCCACCTCCGGGCCCACAGTGCTGTTCCTGGGCCGGCACGAGCCGCGCAAGGGCCTCGCCGTCCTCATAGAAGCGGTCGTGAGGAACGACATCGACGCCCATGTGTGGGTCATTGGTGACGGCCCTCAGACGGCGAACCTGCGCGAAGCCACTCTGGGCGACGCGCGTTTCGAATGGCTGGGCACAGTGGGGGAGGACGACAAACGGCGGCGCCTGCGCGGGGCCGACGTCCTGGCCGCGCCCTCGCTGCGCGGCGAGAGCTTCGGGGTCGTGCTGCTCGAGGGCATGGCTGCCGGCACCACGATCGTGGCCAGCAATATCCCGGGGTATGCCAATGTGGCCCGTCAATCGAGGGACGCATTGCTGGTGCCCCCGGGCGACTCGGCCGCCCTGGCAGGGGCACTGCGCCGGGCGCTGGCTGGCGGGCCGGAGATCGAAGCCCTGCGCCGGTCGGCCTTCGAACGGGCGGCCGAGCACTCGATGGCGGCTCTGGCCCGGCGCTACTTGCAACTGTACGAGCCTTTGCTGACCAACTGACCCGGGCGCGCCGACGAGCGGGCGGGGCGGGCCGGGGCCCAGCGGGGCGTGGGGACGTGCGGCAGCGGGCAGGGCCGGGCCCGTTTTGGGATATACCTGCGAAATAATCGCAGGTGTATACCAAAACGATTCTTCACCGGTCTCAGGCGGCCGGGCTTGTCCCGCACTGCGTTCGCCGGGCTCCGCTGCGTGAGAGGGGACGAAGCGGGCCGGCCGCCTCGCCCGTGAGGCAGGGAACCGGGCTCCCGGTCCGCGACCGCGGCCGTGAGTGCCGACAATGCGGGAACGGGTGGCGGAAATGGCGAGTAGGGCAACTGCGCCCGTGGGTGCCGAAGGCGTCACTCTCAGTCTCAAGTCGACCGACCGGTCCGGTGGGCCGTTGGAAGGGCCCCGCTCCTCATGGTATTAATGGCGGGCCAAAACAGTCTGGCGGAAGGTCTATCGCACCAGCGAAAGACCCGGATCTGTGCTGCGAAGTCTCGGTTCGCGCCCCGCGGCGCGGGTCGACTCTGGTTGATGCGCGCCCGGGAAGAGATTTTTGAATACCGGCCACTTCACGGGCCGGTAGCAGAGGGAAAGGTCGACTACAAGGCTCAATGCAGACAATTGCCATCGCCGTCTCCGCCAGCGCCGCTGGCTGCCTGGGCTGGTACTGCCGCGCCAGCACGAGGGTCACCAATTTGGTCCGAGCCGCGGGTGGTCACCGTCAGGTGCACGAGGACCGCCTGTCCTGCAGCCGCTGGGCGTTGGCGGCCGGCCTGGCCACGGGCGGCGTCGTCGCTTCCCAGTCGGGGCGCGGTCCTGGTGCCCTCCCCCCCTTAGTGGTGTCGTCGCTGGCCGTGTGGGCCGGAGCGCTGGCCATCCTGGCGCTCATCGACCAGGAAAGCCTTGTACTGCCTACGAAGCTTGTGCGCGCCGCCCTCATTGTGGCGACCGGGTTGTTGGCGGCCGGCACCCTCGGCGCGGCGCAGCGGCATTACTTGTGGCAGGGCGCGACGACCGCCTGCGTGGCCGGCGTCTTCTTCGCCGCGTGGGCTGCGGTCAATCCTCGTGGGCTGGGCTTCGGCGACGCCCGGATGGCCTGCCTGGTCGGCGTGGGAGCGGGAGTTCTGTCGTTCTCCGGTGCGCCGGTGGCGCTTTCGTGCTCTGCGTTGGTCGCCGGCCTGGTCGGGAGATATCGCCTCAGGCATAGCCTGGGCCCCGAAGGCGCGGCGGTGGCGCTGGGCCCGTTCCTGGCCGTGGGCGGGTACATGGTGGTGATGGCCCGTGCGTTCTGAGCGATCGTCACCGGTTGCCGAGCCATTACCCTTTGCCTCGTCCATCAACCGGGAAGGCGCTGGATGGCGACGTCGACCTTCCCGTCGATGGACCACGGGGAGCATCACCCCGGTCGTGCTGGCGGTGCTGGCGGCGGGGTTCGGTTACGCCGCTCTGCAGGACCGTTCGGCCGTGACGAGCATCCTCGTGGCGAGCGCGCCTGTCCCGGCGGGCGCCGCCATCACCGGGGCCGACACGCGTCTCGTCAAGGTCCATGCTTCGGATACGGCCCTGGTCCAGGGTATGCTTTCAGCTTCGTCGCTGGCGGACGGATGGACGGCGGCGGTGGCTGTGGGGGCCGGGCAACCGATCACCCTGAGCGAGCTGACCAAATCTTCGAGGGCGCCCGCCCTGGGGGAGATGAGTATCGCGGTGCCGGTCCAACAGGCGGCCGGAGGACGGATCTTTTCGGGCGACCTCGTCGACGTCATCGCCTCGAGCGCGAGCGGCGGGGCGCGTTACGTTGCCCAAGGTCTGCGGGTACTGGCGGTGGCGCCGATTTCGACCGCCGGCGCAGTCCTGGGCGGGGGTTCTACGGGGTACTACGTGATCGTCGCCGTGGACAAGCGGACGGCCCTCCACCTCGCCGCCGCACTGGGGCTCGAGAGCGAGGGTGCTCCCGGGGGACAGATGGAGATAGTCCGCTCCACCGGCGAACCCGAAACTTCGCAGCTGGGTTACGGCTTATCGGTCTCTGCCCCGGCCCCGGCGTCTGCCCCGGCCCCGGCGATATCGGCGAAAGGGCCGTGATGACGGGACTGTCCATCGGGCTGGGGGCCACCAAGGCGCCCTGGAGCGCCGCGTTCCGGTCGTACGTGCGGGACCACGGCCAGGGCATGGCGGTGCAGGTGATAATGGACCGGGTTGAGCTGGAGCGCGCCGCGACCAGGCTCGACGTTTTGGTCGTGGACGACCTGATGCGCACGTTTTCCATACTGGACATTGCGCGTGCCCAGGACCATGGTGCCCGCGTCGTGGGCCTCTTCGACCCGGGCGCGGGCATGGGGCGGCCGTACCTGGAAAGGCTGGGGGTTGACCAGGTCCTGCCTGCCACCATCTCGCCGGCGGAACTCGCTGCCTATTTCCTGCAGATGAAGCCCCGTCAGGCCGCGACTACCGGTGCCTTGGTGGGGCCGGCATTGCCGGTGACGGCGGCCCCGGGCCGGCCCGCCGAGCGTCGGGGGAGGCTGAACGCGTGGACCAAGGTCAGCGGCGGTAGTGGGTTAACCGAAGCGGTCGTGGCGGCGGCGGAGCAAATGTCCAGGCGCGCCCGGGTTCTACTTATCGAAGCAGAGGAATTGTCACCCATTCTGGTGTCCCGCCTCCTGCGCTCCCCCGAAACAGGGTTGCCCTGGGCCGTTTCGCGCGCCGGTCAAGGATTGCCGGCTCTGCCGGATGGGCTGTCGGGAGCCAGAGGGGACGGGACCGCGCCCGTGGGCCATTTCGACGTGATCTGCACCTCGCCCGGTGCACCCCAAGCCCTGAATTCCGCCCACTTGAGCAGGTTGGTGGCAGAGACGCTCAGCGTTTATGACGAAGTGTTCATCGAGACGGGATGGCTCGTGACCGCCCCCTCCGGGCGCGAGCGCTTTGCCGCCGTTCGGGACGTCCTGGTCGGGGCGGACCGGGTCGTCGTCATGGCGTCGGCTGATCCCGAAGGGGCAGCGCGGTTGGTCGAATGGAGAGCAGCCGCCGAGGCCGCTGGTGTCAGTGCTCCTTGTGCCGGGGTGTTCGGGCGAGCCCGGGAGAGCCGCTATGAGAAGGACTATTTGGCCCGCCTGGTCGGGGCCAACACGGGCCGGCGGCCCTTCTCGTCCCTTTCCTTCTTGCCTGAGGACCAGACCGTGGCCCGGGCTCGCTGGAACGCCGAAATGGTGTGGAGATGCCCGTGGCTCAAAGCGGTGAAGGAGTTGGTGGCGGTCTCGAGCTTGGCTTCGGCCCCCGCGGCGCGGGGTCAAAGCCACGGGCACGAGTACCTGGCGTTGCGAGGTCACGGCGCCCCCGCTGCCGCGGAAGCGTTCGCGCCATGAGCGCTACCGCGTTCGATGAATTGCGTTCGCGGGTCCTGTCATTGATCGCGGCCCGGGACTTGGACGTCCCGGCTGAGCCGGCGTTGGCCCGTCAGCTCGTCGAATCCGAAACNNCCGAGCGCTTCCAAAGAGACTTGATGCGTGGGACGCAGCAGGGCCTGCAACCCTTCTCCGATCCACCTGACGTCGTAGAGCGCATTATGCGTGAGCTCAATGGGATAGGCGCCCACCTGGACCAGTTGGTCGCGGACCCCCGGGTGGAGGAGATCTACGGGGTCGACGGCGACATAACGGTGCGCCTGGTAGGCGGCGAGACGAAGTGCATCGAGAGCCCGGCCCAACCCGAAGCTGTTCTGGCCGTCCTACAGAGACTTATAGCGTCCGCGGCGGAGAACATCGACGCCTCCCACCCCAAGGTCGACGGTGTCCGCGCCGTATTGCCGAGCGGCCGGCAGGCTCGGCTGTCGGTTTCGATCCCACCCCGTATCGATGGCACAGTCTCGTTCAGCCTGCGCGTGCCTCAGAAACGCAACACCACTCTGGCGGACCTGGTGACGTTCGGTTCGATGACACCGGAGGCCGCCACGTTCCTCGAGACCCTTATGAAGATCCGCCGGACGAGGGCTCTGGTGGCGGGCCCGCCCGGTGCGGGCAAGACGACCCTCATCGAGGCGTTGTTGCGGGCCGTGCCGGCGCGCCGGCGGGTGATATGCGCCGAGGAGCAGAGAGAACTGAACGCGCCGCTATTGAACGGCGAATATTGGCAGAGCTCAAAGGTTGAGACCCTCACGGACCTCATACGTTCGGCCCGCGTCGCTTCACCCGAGCTCATAGTGCTCGGCGAGCTGAAGGGACCAGAAGCCTGGGAACTGCTCATGGCCGGGACGCTGGGCGTGGGCGTGATCGCCGCCGTTCATGCCGAAGACACTCCCGGTGCCTTTGAGGCTTTGGCCGTGTGTGCCACCAAGGCGGTGCCGGCGACGCCTTTCGCCGAGCTCGAAGCCCGCTTTGGCGCCATGTTCGACGTGGTCATTTACTGCGACGTCGACGATTCGGGTGAAACAGCGCAGCGGCAAGTGACCGAGATCTCGGTTGTACCGCCCCAGCTGACCACGGCCGCGAGTGGAGTTGCGGTTACTCCGATATTTAGCCGCACCGACATCGGTGAGGACATGGAGTTGCGTACGGGCGCGGTCGGAGACCGCCTGGAACGCCGTTGCGACCGGCTCCTGGCCCGGTACGGCCTCAAGCTGGCGGAGGTCCTGAAGGGCGCGGAGGTCCACTGGTGAGGCTGCTGGCCGCCATATTGCTGGGCGCATTGGCCTGGGGTGTAGCCCGACGCCTGACCGGAGGTACCGGCGTCATCGCCGGGCACGAGCGGGGCGCGATCAGGGGGCTCATGTCCGGAGGAAGGCGCAGAGGCCGGGGGAGCCGGGCCAGCTTCCAGGTCTGGCTCTCTCAAGCGGGTGCTGCGGTTACGCCAAGGCAGTTCGGGATGGTTTCGGCGGGCGTCGGGACCATGGCGTTCATCGTCCTGCTGGCCCTGTCCCGGACGCCGGTGGTGGCCGCCTTGCCGGCCGTCGCGACGGCGGCCGTGCCGTACGCCTACTGGTCGGCACAACGGCGCAAGCAGGCCGGGGCGCGCAGCGCGGCATGGCCCGACGCCTTGCGTTACCTGGTCGGGGTGCTCGGGGCCGGGATCGCGACCCTCCATGACGGTCTCGAGGAGCTGGCCACGTCAGGGCCGGCACCCCTGAGGCCGTCGCTGGCGCGCTACGTGCGCATGTCGGCACGCCTGGGAGACCGCCAGGCCCTCGAGGCCGTGCGGGCCGAACTGGCCGACCCCATCTCAGACCCTGTCCTGCTGGCCTTCGCGGGTGCGATGGAAGAGGGGAGCGAAACGGTGCTGCGCGTCCTGGCCGACCTCGGTTCGCAGATCACCGCCGACATCCAATTGGCAGAGAAGATCAGGACTATTCAGACCCAGTCCCGCGCCGCCAATTGGGGATGTTTTGCGATGCCTTACGTGGTCCTGTTGTTCCTGTGCGCTACGAACCCGGCGTACAGGGATTTCTTCTCCCGGCCCCTGGGCCTGGTGCTCGTGCTGTGCGGCAGCGCCATGTCCGCCGTCGGGCTGGCCGGCTCCCGGCGTTTGGTCCGTCCGGTGGCCGCCACCGAAAGGGTCTTCGTGGAGGTGGCCCCGCCGTGGGCACGGTAATGCTGGACGCGGCTCTGTGCGCCCTGTGCGGCGGCGCCGCGATGGCGTGGACGACGGCGCGGCTCGTCCATCCCCGGCGGTCACCTCTGGGCCGAATATCGCTCTACCTCGAAGGCGCCAGAGTGCATCTCGGGGGCAGGCCCGCGGCGGCCGCGGGGCCGCTCGTGGCCGGCGAGGCCCTGCGGCGGGTACTGGGGCCATTGGTCGGCGGGGCGCTGTCCCGGTTGGCGAGGGTGGGCCGGCTTGGTCCGGCCGAGAACCTTGAACTGTCCTTGCGCCAGGCGGGCGTGAAAATCACGCCGGAGGCCTACCGGCGAGAGTACCTGCGCTGGCTGATAGGCACGCCGCTCGCCCTCGGAGCGGTCGGTGCGCTCGTGGGCCGGACTGACTTCGTAGCTCTCTTCTTTGCGGCCGGCGTCTTCGTGGGCGCCCGGCGACTTCCGGAACGCCTCAAGGCGCAAGCACGACGCCGCTCGGACAGGGTGCGTAGCGATCTGCCGACGGTGGCATCAATGCTGGCGTTGAAGATAGAAAACAACAAGAGCCTGGTGGTGGCCGTCTCTGACTTGGTTTCCCAGGGCTCCGGGCCGGTCGTCGAAGAACTGCGACGCGCCATCCACCTGATAAATGCCGGGTACGGAGAGGCTCCCGCCTTCGAACTGGTGGCGAGGGAATCGGCCGAGCCGGCGGCGTCGCGTTTCTACCGCTTCCTGGCGGCGGCGACAGGCGGAGGCCTCGATCTCGCCCGGGCGCTGCTGGACCAGGCCAACGAGCTGCGCGCCCAGCGCCGGGAGGAGATCGAGCGCAGCGCCGCCCAACGCCAGATGGCGCTGATAATCCCGAACCTCGTCTTTATGGCGCCTGTGCTGTTCCTGTTCCTCCTCGCCCCACTTCCCCAACTGCTGTTCGGAAAGTAATGCCACCCATGAGCCGACCGCTCTGACCCGAAAGGACAATCGATGGCACACGTTGCCGGAGCCACGCCACCCTTACTGAAGACCTCGGACCGTTCACGTCGCCGCCGCGCCTCGGCCCGCCTGCGTGAAGTGTTCCGGGACCAGCGCGGTAGCCAGATCACTGACAACCTCGGGCTGATCGTGGTCGGGATCGTCGCCATCGTGGCCATCGGAGGGCTCATCTCAGGGTTGGACAAGACGGTCTTCAATTGGGTTACGAGCCAGCTCGGGCTCGGTTGATTGCGTCCGGGCATGGAACGAAGGCCCGATGCCGGCTCGGCTGTGGTCACCGGGGTGGTGGGGATCGCGGTCCTGCTGGCGCTGTTCGTCGGTGCTCTCAACCTGGTTGTCGACGAGTATGCCAAGGGCGCGGTCCGCACCGCCGTGGACGAGGCCGCCCAGGCTGGGGCCACGGGCGGCGGCTCGGTCATCGACTGCGAGGCAAGAGCGGCACAGGTGCGCGCCAACTTGTTGCCCGGACCGTTCGGCCGGGGAGTCATGGTCTATTGCGGCCTGGAAGGCAATGAGATGGTGGCCGAAGCCGTCGGCAACCTACCCAGCCTCGTGCCACCGGTGCCGTCGTTGCACATCTCGGTCACGGGTTCTTCTGTTGTAGAAGACATGCCGTCTCAGTGACTTCGCCTCGACCGTCCCAGCTCGATCGGGGGAGCGCGACCCCGCTCACTCTTATGCTCGGTGTGGGCTTTATCGTGCTGCCTGTCCTGGTGCTCGTCCTTACGTTGCCGGCCTGGGAACAGCGGACCGTGGATGCTCAAGACGCCGCCCGTAACGCGGCCCGGGCCCTGGTGACCCAGGCTGATTGGGCGCAGGGCGTGTCGGCCGCGGACCAGGCCGTGGACCAGGCCGTCGCCAGCGCCGGCCTGGCTACCGGAGACGTCAGCGTCGTGCTGAGCGGTTCTCTCGACCCCGGGGGGAGTGTGACGGCGTCGGTGACGGTGCTGGTCTGGGCGGGGAACGTGCCGGGGCTCGGGCACGTCGGCCCTCTGCACTACACCGCCAGTTCCACCCAGCACGTCGACACTTACCGGGGTTCGGGCTCATGAGGCGGGCCAGGCGAGCGGCGAGATCATACGTGGCCAGTGCCGGGGAGGAACGCGGCGACGCCATGGTTATCTGGTGCTTGCTACTGGCGGTGATGCTGCTCCCGCTGGGCGGGATTTCGGTCGATCTGTGGCACGGCATCGAAGTTCAGCGTCAGTTGCAATCGGCGGCTGAAGACGCGGCAGTGGCCGGCGCGTCGGGGATCGACGTCGGGGAGTACCGGGACAGCGGTTGCCTGGTGCTGGACCCTTCCGTGGCGCTGGCATTGGCCGAGGCCAACGTCGCTTCGCAAGCCGGCCTGGGAACTCTGGCAGGAAACGACATCGTGTTGAGCCCGGACCGTCGGCACATATCGGTTCTCTTGAAAGAGGAAGTACGCCTCACGTTGCTTTCCTGGGCTGAGGGCGGAAAGCCTCTCGTGGTGGTGGCGACCGCGTCCAGCGGTCCAGAGGGTTCGGTTTCGGGAAGTGGGTGCGCGTGAACAAACCTCGACGGCATCGTCAGGGCGACCGGAGGGACTGCCCCATGGAGCCAACGGTGCGGGCGCCGGCGTTGAGGCGCGCCGTAACGGCGGCGGTGGCACTGGTCGCCATCGCGGCAGGCGCGCAGGCCGCCGCGCTCGCCGCCTTCCCCGAGGGGCGAGCCAGCTGTCACGGCTCCGGGAGCCTGGGCCCCTCGGTGGGGGCACGTCTCCGTTGCCAGGGCGCGCCCCCGGTACCGAGAAGACCGGGTGGGACGACCTCCACGACCGCGCCGGTCACGGCGACGCCGACTACGCAGCCGACGCCGCGCACCGAGCCAGCCGGCAGCCCCGGGGAGACGTCGGTGCCGCCTCCGAACGAGTGGGGTTACACCGGCTGCCCCGGCGGCGGGGGTTCGCTCGATGTAATCCCGGTGAAGCAGTACAGCCCCAGGGGGAGGGTAATCGGATCTGCCTCGGTCGTCTGCTTCTCCTCGGCGGCAACACCTGCCCCCGGGCCCACGCCGCCTCCACCACCTCCGCCTTCTGCCTCCCAGGTGTGGGCGGAGGTACCGCTCCCCACGCCCGTACTCAAGATGAACCCCGGCACGGCCGGCATCACACAACTTCCGAGCTGGTTCTGGGTGGCAGATGCTGGTGGCGCTGTGTCGGTGACGACCAGTGCGGGCGCTTACACCGTTACGGCCACGGCCGTCCCGGTGGCTTACAGGTGGGATTTCGGGGACGGTGCCGGCGTCCTGAGCGACATCTCCGGCGGTCCGGGTGACCCATCGGTGGTCCACACGTACAGCCAGAAGGGCACCTACGGGGTCGGCGTCGCGGTGGAGTACTCAGGGAGCTTCACCTTCGCCGGGCCGGCCGGGACGGGCACGACCGCTCTGGGGGACTACTGGCAAGCTCCGGTCAGTACGTCGTACGTGGTCCAAGAGGTCCGGTCGGTGCTCGTGCCCTCGGGTGATGGTTGAGAGTGCAGACGTCCCCATCGCTGTGGCAACTGGCCGGCGTCGAGGCGCGCGCCTTCCGAGAACGTGACGGGCGCCGCGGGCCATCGATGCTCGCCTTCAAGGCGGCGATGCTGGTCGCTCTGGGCGCCTTCGACCGTCGGGTCCATGTGTCCGGCCAGGCCCTGTGCCTGCTGGCTCCGAGATGGCTTCGTGTTGCTGTGTTCACGATCGGTGCCACCGTCCCGGCCGGCGTGGCCGGCGCGGTCCTGCCCTCGCTCGGTTGGGGATTGTCGGCTGCGATCGCCCTCGTGTTCGGGCCCCTGGCGGCCCGGGCAGTGATGGCCCTGCCGGCGACAGCCCGACTACACCGGATGAGCCCGCCCGGTCATCACGTCTACGTCCACTCTGTAGCCAGCACCAGGCCCGGTGCGGGGGCGGAGCTCTTGCGCGTTTTGGCAGGCGAGGCGGATGAGAAAGGCTGGTGGCTGGTACTGGATGCCGGCAATGAGGCATTGGAAACCTATTACGTCAGGTTCGGCTTTGCCCGCCGTGGTGCGGTCAGGATGCCCGACGGTACCCGCCGGGTGCGGATGTGGCGTCAACCCTCGAAGCGGGACGGGAGGATTTGATGAGGTCGGGTCGGGTACGCGGCTATTTCGACGCCCTGGGCGTCCTTGTGTGCGAAATCGTCTTGCTCGTCTTCTTTGTGGAGGCCAGAGGTCTGCTCGGGTCTGTGGACCTGTGGCACTTTGCGACGTGGCTGCGCCAGTCCAGCCCGGAGCCGGCGTTGACGGCGCTGGTCCGTCTCCTGGGCACCTTGATCTCCGCTTGGTTGCTGGTCGGTACGGCGACGTACGGCGTGGGCGTTCTCACGGGCAGCCGCCGCCTGGTCGAGGGCTCGCGCCTGATCACGCCGCCTCTGGTTAGGAGGGCCATGGACGCGCTGGCGGCCGTGTCAGTGGCGGCCTCCTCCATGGGCAGTACCGCAGCCATGGCGGGCGCTTCCACCCCCCCGCATGTAGCCGCGGTCGTGCGGCCCGTCCGCCCGCCGGCGCCGCCGAGCGGCGTCGCCGCGGCTCGAGCGGCCACCTCCGCAGCCCCGGCGCGCGTGAGCGTGACCGCAGTGGGCCGCCATTTCCCACATCCGGGAACAGTACGGCATGGGCTCCGTGCCGGCGCGCCGGCCGTGCCGGAGGACACCGGAGCGCCGAGCCCGGCCAACGGCTTTGCCGGGCTGGTGCCGGGCACAAAAGTCATTGTCGTTCAGCCGGGGGATTGCCTGTCCGTTCTAGCCCAGCGCCACTTGGGAGATTGGCGCCTGGACACCGACATAGAGGCACTCAATTTCGGCCGGGCTCAGGCGGATGGTCGCGCCCTTGTCGACGATCATTGGATTTACCCCGGCTGGGTCCTGGTGATGCCGCCCGACGCCTCGGGCGCCATAGTCGTGGGTGGTCCCGGACAGTCAGGAACAGGAGGAGCACCCCCGGCCGCAACCCGGCACAAGGCGGTCGAGCCGCACAAGGCGGTCGAGCCCCCCAAGCCCGAGCCCCCCAAGCCCCCCCACCGGCCCGTCGAGCCGCACGAGCCCGTCGAGCCGACCGCCCCCGGGCCGGCGCCGGTCGCGGTCCCAGTGGGGCATACGGGCACGACGGCGGCGGACAGGCGTCCCGTTGACGTGAGGAAAGCCAAGCACGACGACGCAATCGTTCTTGCCCTCGGCGCCGTGGCCGCGGCCGGCGCGCTGTGGAGGCTCGACGCCATGAGACGTGAGCTGCGCCACGAGCGGCCTCGTGGTTGGTCCATAGCTCGCAACAGGGCCCCGGTGGAGGCGGCCGAGCGGCGCGCCCGGGCCATAGCTGGTCATGCGGCCATGCGCTGGGTCGACTTGGGCGTTCGCTACCTGACCGGGCTCGTCGAGCAGTTGTCCAGCGAACAATACGAGAACATCCCTTCGCTGGTATTCGTCGAGGTGGGCGAGCGCGGTTTGGAGATCGTGCTTTCGCCGCCACCGCCGGGACGCCTGGGTTGGTTTTCGCCGACCGCCGACGGGACAAGGTTGGTCCTCGATGCCGACCTCGACATCGAGGATCTCGAGGTGCTGGCGGCCGACCACTGGTCGGCCTGGCCGGCCATGGTGAGCCTGGGCCAGGGCGAGGCCGGGACGGTGCTCATGAACCTGGAGTACGCCGGGTCGCTGTCCGTCGAAGGCGACGCCAGAGCCGTGCGAGGCGCGCTGGCCGGCGTCCTGCTGCAGCTGGTCAGCCAGCCCTGGGCTCAGGAAATGTTGGCGGGGTTGTACGCCGTAGGGGAGCCCACGCTGGACGACCGTTTGGCGCCGGTACAGCGGGTCCTTGCTGCCAAAGCCATGGACCTGGCGGAAAAGCTGGACCGCGTCGCCGACGCTCGTGAGGAACTGGCCGGCGACCTAGCCCTTTCCGCCCTCCGGGCCATCGCCTGCGAGGCCCTGCCGAACGTGGTCGTGGCTTTTGCCGGGACGCCCGGCGGAGCGTTGCAGTGCCTGGCCGAAGCGGCCGCGCCCGAACGCAGCGGTGTGGTACTGGCCGGGGCGGGGCCGGTGCCCGGCGCCGGGTGGCGCCTGGTCCTGGCCGATGGCGCGGCATTGCTGGAGGGCAAGGTGCAGGACCGTTCGGTGTCGTGGAAGTTGAAAGCGGGTTGGGATCTCGAGGAGGTTGCTTTGGTGGCTGAGGCCCTGGGAAGAGCTGCGGACCGGGACGGAGCCATGGTGCTGGGCCGCCCCGACGCGAGGGCGGTGACCGCCGATCTCCTCGACATCCGCTCCGACGATCGAGGAGCGGACGAGGCGCCGCCCGTGGCGGGTGCCGCCGCGCCTGCCAAGAGCCACCAGCCACCCTATGAGCGTGGGGACGTGGAAATCCTGGTCCTGGGGCCAGTGGATGTGGCGGGGGGCGAAATGGGCGCGGTCGAGCCGTCCCGGCGCATGGCCGCCCTCGGGTTGCTGGCCTATATGGCGGCCCACGACCGGCCCGTGAGCGCAGACCAGCTTGCCAGCTCACTTTGGCCCCTCGACGCCACGAAAGACAATGTGACCGGCCCGCAACGCAAGACGGTCATGAACGTGATCTCCCGGGCCCGGGCCATCCTCGGTTACAGCGCCGGCGGCCACGAACGCCTCGTCCACACGCCCCAGGGCTACCGGCTGGCGCAGGACGTGAGCTCGGACTGGACCAGGTTCGAAAGGCTCGTGGGCAACTCCCGCTCCCAAGCCCCGCCCGAGGCGATGGCAGGCCTGCGCCGGGCGCTCGAGCTAGTGCGGGGCGAGCCGTTCAGTGGTGCCCTGTCGAGCCAGTTCTTCGAGTGGGTGGCGAGCGAGCACCTCGACCTGACGCTGTCGGCCAAGATCGTGGACGTCGCCGAGGAGTTGGGAGACCTGGCGCTGGAGGCCGGCGATTACGAGACCGTCACCTGGGCGGTGGAGAGGGGCCTCCTGCTCGAACCGACCCGGGAGGAAATGTTCCGCCTGTGGATGCACGCCCTCGGTCGGATGGGCCGCCCCGGGAGGGTCGACGACGTGTACCGCCGGCTGAAACTGGTGTTGCGCCAACGGATCCATCCTCTTCAAGAACCGCATGCCGCCAGCTACAGCGTGTGGCGCACCTACACGGCCGGAGAGCTGACGGGCGCGCCGGGCTAGGCACCGGAGCGCCACGTTCGTCTGGTAGCTTGAGCCGGTATGTGCACGGCAGTCACCTGCGCCCAATGTGGCCGTCCGACCTGGCAAGGCTGTGGTCTCCATATCGAGCAAGCGTTGGCCCATGTGCCGCCGGCGGAGCGCTGCCAGTGTGACGGAGGGGCGAGCGGCCCCGAGTACGAGCCGTAGCGCCTGTTTCCCGGCAACCAGCTTGGCTATATGGCCGAGAACGTGCTCGACCGCGACTGCGACATCGTGAGCCCGGGGCACACCGCGACGGCGCTGCTGGCGGAGATCGGCCTGAGGGCCGCAACCTGGAGGGCGGCTACCGGACGTGGACGGCGTGGAGGTGCGCCCTGTCAGGCGAGCGGTAGGCCCACCAAGGAGGCGACCACCCCCACCGCCCCGGCGCCCAGCAGCCCCACCACCACGTTGCGCCGCAGGACCACGAACCAGGCGACGGCCGCGGCCAGCACGCCGGCCTGCCAGATGTGGGCCAGGGCCAACGCCAGGGGTACGGCGGCACCGGCGATGGCGCCGATGGCGGCCGGACCGGCGCCGGCCAGGAAGGCCTGGGCGACGGCGCTCGAGCGGATGCGGCCGAAGTTGCCGCCCCCGAACAGCACGAAGCAGAAAGAGGGGGCGAAGGCTATCAGGGCGGCCAGCAGCCCTCCCCCCAGCCTGGCTGCCGCGTAGCCGACCACGGCGACGGTCTGGACTACCGGCCCCGGGGTGACCTGGCCCAGTGCTACCGCGTTGAGGAACTGGGCGCTCGTCATCCAGTGGTAATGGTGCACGGCGTCGGATTGCATGAGGGGGATGATGACGAAGCCTCCCCCGTAGGACAGGGCGCCCACCTTCAGCGCCACCCAGGCCAGGGCGGCGGCGCCGCCCACGGGTGGCGTCACGGCCGCCAGCCAGGCCAGCGCCACCCCTCTCGGCCCGGCGCCGTCTTTCGCCGCCCCGGCCCGGCGGCTGAGCTCGGCCAACCCGGTGCCCAGCAGCACTAGGACCAGGTAGGGCCCGATGGTGGCGGCCGCCACTGCTCCCGCTCCGGCGTAGACGGCCCAGCGCAGGCCCGCCGCCCGCCCGGGTGCAGCCCCGGCCCTGGCCCGCCCCCAGCTCGGCGGCACCAGGCTGAGAGAGGCGGAGAGGGCCACGGCGGCGACGGCCGAGCCCGCACCCGCGGCTGCCCCTGCCACCCAGCGGGGAGGGTGGCTTTCGAGGAACAAGGCGGACAGGGCGAGGATGACGACGAGCCCCGGGACGATGAAGCAGGCCCCGCCGACGAGCGCGCCCCGCCATCCTCTGAGCCGCCAGGCGCAGTAGATGGCCAATTGAGTGGAGGCGGGCCCGGGGAGGAGGTTGGTAGTGGCTATAGCGTCCTCGAACTCGCCTTCGGACAACCATCCTTTGCGGGTGACACACAGCCGGCGCAGCAGTGAGATGTGGGCGGGGGGGCCGCCGAAGCCCGTGCAACCGATC
>PMLI01000047.1 GCA_003158835.1 Acidimicrobiaceae bacterium | reverse complement strand
CCTGGTCAGCTTCAGTCCATCGGTTCGACAAAGATACGGATGGTGCCGCCGCAGGTGAGGCCCACCGCGAAAGCCTCATCGTCCGAATAGCCGAAGGTACAAAGCCGGGGCCTGCCGCTGGCTAGCACGTCCAGCGCTTCGGAGACAACGGCCCCCTCGATGCACCCGCCCGAGACGGACCCAGCCACCTCGCCCGCATCGTTGACCGCCATCGTCGCACCCGGATCGCGTGGTCCCGAGCCGGTCAGCTGCACCACCCGGGCCAGGGCGACCCGGTGCCCGTCCGCCTGCCAGCGTTCGATGTCGTCCAGCAATTCCTTCATGGCGATCACCCCATGACCCTGGCCCCAGGCCCGATCGGCACCCGGGCCGAGATACTACAGGGACGCGACCGGGCGCCGGAGACGGCCTAAAGGGTTCCCTCAATCAAGATCCAACCCTCCTGCCGCGGAGACGGGGCGGGGCGCTTGCTGGCGTTCAATGGGGCCGGCCGCCGGCCATCAGCTCGAGCGCGTGCGGCACGACGTCGACGACCGCCTCGACCGACTCGACGGCGCCGCTCGTCGAGCCGGGCACGTTCAGGACGAGGCAGGCGCCAACGGTACCGGCGACACCCCGCGACAGTCGCCCCCGCGGGCTGACGGCCCGGGCCGCTTCGGCCAGCCCCGGGGCTTCACGGTCGAGGACGGCTCGCGTTGCCTCGGGCGTGAGGTCGGTGGGCGAAAAACCCGTGCCCCCGGTCGTCACCACCAGCCCGTGGAAACCCTCGGCCATTTCCGCCAGCGCGGCCGACACCGGCTCGACGCCGTCGGGGACGGTGCGCCGCTCGACCACCCGGAACCCATGGCCGACGAGCAGGCTGGCGAGCGCGGCGCCGGAGCGGTCCTCTCGCACGCCGGCATGGACGGACTCGGATACGGTGAGCACCTTGGCTTCGAGGTCCATAGCGGTGACGCTATAGCGGGTGCCGCCCGGGCCGGCAGGACGGCGGCCAAGCCAGGGCGTGGCGTCATCATCGAGCCCCCGAGCGGGGCTTCGCGCCCCTACCCCCTTCCGCCCGGCCGGTGGCGCCGGTCCGGGGGCGCCGGGTCAGTGCCAGCGCCGGTCGAAGGTACTTTCCCCGGATGGATGGCTGGGGGCCCATTCGACCACGGAGTCGTTGGGAGCCCTGACCGTGGACAGGAGCCTGGTCCGGCTCAAGACCAAAAGCGAGCCACCCTTGTCGAGCGCGATCTCGGTACCATTCGGCGACCAGGTGGCGCCGGCGGCCGAAAGCCCGTGTGCCACCAGGGACGGCCAGGGACGGCCACGGCGCCAGGCGCCCTCCGGCAAGCGGGATCTGCTCGGCCACGACGCCACCCGTGGACGGTTCGTGGGAATTGTAAATGTTAACGACGAGCGTGCCCCCGGGTAGCCAGTACATGCCTTCGGGTACGAAATGACCCTTGATAGTCGCCAGAGGACGTCTTTCGGCGAGATCTTGTGGATGAGGGGCTGAAGACGGCCCCCGGTGGCGGGGATCTGCCTGATCTCACAGCCACAGGACGAGCCACCGGCGCCGGCGTTGTTGTCGGCCAGCAAGACGACGAGCCGGCCGGCCGCGCCCCAGTAGACGCCCTCAGGGATCCGAGATGCCGGCACCGTCGCCAGTTTCTTGACGCTGTGGTCAAGGAGGTCGAGCACTTCCAGGGTCGATTGGCCCCACTCCTGCGCCGGCGGCCGCTCGGTCCAGACCGCCACCTCGTCGCCATCGGGGCTCCACGCCATGGCGTTGGCGCTGGCCTCCAGTCCGTCGGCCAGGAGCTCCCGGGAGCCGGAGCCGTCAGCACGGACGATGTAGAGCCCGTCGCTGTAGTCCCCGTTCGAGTTCTGTGTCGCCACGGCCAGGTCGCGACCATCGGGGCTCCAGATGGGGGTGATAGTGACGTCGGCGTCGGCCCCGGCACCACGCGCCAGGATCCGGCGGGGGCCCCGGCCATCGTTCGCCACCTCGAGGCCCAGGTCCGGGTCGACCGTCACGAACCGGTCGCCGCCCGGGCTCAGGTTGACGCCGGAGAACCCGGCTTCGTCCTGGGCACCTTGGATCCACGGGGGGACCGTATATACAAGCCTGATGTCATCTCCGGCCCAGTTCTCGACGAAGTACTGACCATCGCCCGCTCGGCCCGAGATTTCGAAAAACCCCTGACCGACGCCTTTGGGAGCGGTCGCAACTTGGCCCGCCGCTATGGCCGAGGTGGCAGATCCAACCACGGCGCACGCCACCAGAGTGGCGACGACACCGGTCCGGATCCGCCTTCGGGTGCCGGCCATGAGGTCGAACTATAGGCCCACCACCTCCCTGAACCCGCCGCTCCCCTCGCCCCCGGCCGCTTCCAGCCCTCAAAGCGCGATCAGCTGGATCTTGGGGTCGAGTGCCTGGTTGGGTCGTTACAGCCCGGCACCGGGTACCCTTTCTAACGGCTGCCCCGCGGCCACCCCTCGTCGAACCAAGGAGATAGCTATGGCATCCAACCCGGTAGCAGCAGACGGGCGCTCTCGTACGCTGGCGGACGGAAACCAGATCCCGGCGCTTGGGCTCGGCGTGTGGCAGGTGCCCGACGGGCCCGAGTGCGTCAACGCCGTGCGGTGGGCACTCGAGCTTGGGTACCGGCACATCGACACCGCCCAGGCCTACGACAACGAGGAGAGCGTCGGCCGGGCGCTGCGCGACAGCGGCGTGGCCCGCGAAGAGGTGTACATCACCACGAAGTTCAATCCCGGCGGCAAGGACCCGGCCGCCGAAGCCGAGCACAGCCTGAAGCGGCTCGGACTGGACTACGTCGACCTGTACCTCGTCCACTGGCCCCAGGGCGGTCCTTTGTGGGCGTGGCCGGGCATGGAGCGGGCACACGGGCGTGGCCATGCCCGTTCGATCGGCGTCTCCAACTTCAGCGTGGCCGAGCTGCAGTCTCTGCTGGCCACCGCCGGCGTCGCGCCCGTGGCCAACCAGGTACAGCTCAGCCCGTTCGAGTACCGGCGTGCCCTGATCGAGGGCTGCCAGCAGCGCAATGTCGCTATCGAGGCGTACAGCCCGCTCGGGACCGGCCGGCACCTCTCCAGCCCGGCGGTCGACGCTGTCGCGCAGCGTGTCGGGCGCACCCCGGCGCAGGTGCTGTTGCGCTGGTCCCTTCAGCACGACCTCATTGTCCTGCCCAAGTCGACCCACCGCCAGCGCATCGAGGAAAACGCGCAGGCCTTCGATTTCGTCCTGTCCGACCAGGACATGGCCGATCTCGCCGCCAGGGACGGGACCGGCGGTACCGACCTCGCCGTGGAGCATAAGTGGTGGTGAGCTGGAGTCACAGCTGATCGAGGGCCCTTTTTTCGTTGCCCTCTGTCACCCTGTACGGCCGCCCCCGTCAGGTCACAGAGCCAAGACCTCTTGGCCTGAGGCGACCAGCTCCCGCACGTGAGCCACGGCCTGGTCGAGATCCGACAGATGGCGCTCGAAGGCGCCCGCCGCGGTGAGGAAGAGGAACGTGACCCGCACCACCGGTTCGCCCGTCGCCCCCGCCACCGCCAGCGCGTATGAGGCGCCCTGGTTACGGTAGCTCTCGGCCCGGCGGTCGAGCTCGTCCGGGCTGGAAGTAGCCGCCGTCTTGTGGTCCACCACCACCAGTCCCTCCGGGCCCCGATATAGAAGGTCGACGTAGCCCTCGAGCAGCCGGCCGCCGACTGGCGTGCACACGTAGAGCTCCCGCCAGTGGGGGCAGCGGGCCGCCTCCTGAACAGACGGCGAGCCCAGGGCGGAAACGACCAACCTCTGCACGGCTTGGGCCCGTTCCAGGACCGCTTCCGCCTCGCACTGGGCCGCCACCGCCGCCTCTACACCGGCTCCCGTGGCCAGGTCGACCGTCTGGAGCACCCCGTGCACGGCCCGGCCCACGGCCGATCCGTAACGTCCTTTCAACCACGGCGGCAGGTCCAGGTCCCGGGGGCGCTTGTCCAGCCCGGGATCGGGCTCGACGCCGGCCCGGACATCCGCCCCGCCCCCGTCACCAGCCCCGTCACCAGCCCCGAGATCAGCCCCAACATCGACCCCGGCGTCGGCCCCGACATCAGCGCCGACGTCGGACGTGCCCTCGTCGGTCAAGGCGGTCGCAGCCACGGCGCGGGGCCGGGACGCCTCGGCCAGGCCGGCCCCCAGCTGCGCCGCCCAGGCGGTAAACGGTGGCAACGGGGCCGGGGCGGCGACGACCGCGGCCGGCAGACCGGCTTCGCCCGCAAAACCATCCGCCAGCCCGTCGAGGGCGCCCCCCATGCCGTCGATCAGCAGTTCGGCGTTGGTGCGCGACAGCGCGCCCGGCGGGTTCTTGCGGTCTCTGCGGTGCAACGAGACCACCAGGTGGTCCTGGGCGCGGGTGCAGGCCACATACAAAAGCCGCACCCGCTCGTGCATGCTCATCTGTTCGTCGATGGGCACCCAGGCCGTGTATTCGTAAGTGGCGACGTCTTTACCGAAATTGAAACCCACTTTCCCGCCCGGCGGGAAGACGACCTCGGCCGCGGCCGGCCGGCCCCGGGGAGCCGTGGACATACCCGAGACGATGGTGATGGGGAACTCGAGGCCCTTGGCGGCATGGATGGTCATGATGCGCACGGCGTCGTCGTCGCTTTCGGGCAGGATGGCCTCGGCCACCCGGGCCCCCTCCGCCGTCTGGCGGCCCACCCAGGCCAGGTACTGGCGTATGTTGCCGCCGACGGCGCCGTGCCAGGCCCGGGCCTGGTCGATGACGAAGCGCAGGCGCCGCCAGACGTCCCGGGGCCTGCCCTCGGTGAAGCCCAGCTCGAAGCCGCGCCGGTCCCGGGCCACCCGATCGAGCAGTTCGGACGGGGCGAGCCAGTAGTGCTGGTCGTACAGCGAACGGAGGTACCGCAGACCGGCCAGCACGGGGTCGTCCACAGGCACGGCCCCGGGCTGGACGGCGAGGTAGTCGAAGTGGCCGCCCCGCTCGACCTTGAACCTGAACAGGTCGTCGTCTCCGCACGCCAGCAGAGGGGTGCGCAAGGCCGATACGGTCACCAGGCGGTTGGTCGGGTCGTCGACCGCCCTCAGCACCATGAACAGGTCGCGGACGGCCCGGCTGGCATAAACGAGCGAGCTTGCCTCGGCCCGGAAGGCGATCCCCGCTTCGTCCAGGGCGTCCTCCAGGAACGGCAGCGACGTGCGGGCCGGGACCAGGATGGTGATGTCGCCCAGCCGGGCCGGGCGCCAGGCGCCCCGGCCGTCGTGGACCTGCCAGCCCTCGCGCACGGCCCGGGCCACGGTCGCCGCCACCTCGGCCGCCTCCGCCGTTCGCACATCGTCGGCCGCGCTCTCCGGTGGGTGTGGGTCGCGCCCCAGGACCGAGACGGCCGGCCCGCTCCCGGCCGCGGTCCGGGTCGGCGCCAGCGGGATGTAGCCGGGCTGGGAGGCGACGGGCAGGTCAACAGTGACGGGCTCGCTCATCAGCGCCCCGAAGGTCGAGTTGACCCAGTCGATCACCGGCGCCACGGTGCGGAAGTTTGCGCTGAGCTCCACCCGGCCGCCGGCGGCGCCGAAGCGTTCGGCGGCATCTATGAAGGTGGAGATGTCGGCCCGCCGGAACCTGTAAATAGACTGTTTGGGGTCGCCCACCACGAACAAGTGCCCCGGCGCCACTTCGACCTCGGGCCACGGCGCCGTGCCCGCCCGCTCGCTCGCCGGGTAGGCCGCCGATATCCTCACGGCGAGCTCGATCTGGATGGGGTCGGTGTCCTGGAACTCGTCGACCAGGAGGCGCTGGTAACTCTCGTGCACGCTCCGGCGTACGTCCGTCCGGCGCAGCAGGGCCCGGGCCAGCACGAGCAGGTCGTGGAACTGCAGCTGCCCGGCGTCCCGGCGTTGGGCCGCCGCGGCCAGGGTAAACCGCCGCAGGACGGCAGCCACCTGGCGTATGGACGCCTCCGCCACCTGGCCAAGTACCGCGTCCAGGCCCGCGCCCGCCTCCGCCACCCGTTGCTTGAGACCGGCGAGGTCGGCGAACGATTTCTTCTGGCCGATGTTGCCCACGGCGAAACTGGGGCGTTTGGGTTGCGTACCGGGGGCCAGGGCCTCGACGAGCTCCATCTCATCGGAGATGGCAGCGAGCCTGTCCATGTACTCCCGGATCTCGTCGAGCCGGGCCCGCAACTTGTCGCTCGGGCCCCGGCACGGCTCGCCGCACACCTCCCTCACTGCGGCGAGGGCCGGGCGCAGGAGGTCTTGGACCGGGGGCGGTTCGGGCGCCTGCTGGGGGACCCGTTCTTCTACCAGGTCCCAGTTGTCCTCGAACGCCGCCGCCAGCGCCCGCAGTGCCTCGGGGCGCACCCCGCACGACAAGAGCAGCAGCAAGGGCCGGGCCAGGGCCGGGTCGGCCAGGAGCTCGTCCTGGAAGCTGGACCAGCGCTGCTCGGAGGCCACGGCCGAGCTGACCTCGTCGAGCACGTCCACCCGGGGAGGTAGGCCCGCTTCCAGGGGATGCTCGGTGAGCAACCGCCGGGCGAAAGAGTGCAGCGTCCCGATGGCGGCACCGTCCAGCTGGTCGAGCGCGACCCGGCACCGGTCGCCTTCGCACCTGCCCGCGCTGCTTTCAGCCCGCCGCCCGATCTCCCGCCGTACACGCTCGCGCAACTCGTCGGCGGCCTTGTCGGTGAAGGTGATGGCCGCGATCGAGCGCATCTCTGCCTCACCCGTGGCCACCAGCGCCACCACCCGGTCCACTAGCGCTTTGGTCTTGCCCGAGCCGGCCCCGGCCTCGACGAACAGGGTCGAGCCCAGGTCGGAGCTGATGCGGTCGCGCTCGGCCTGGTCGGGAGGAACAGGGACCTCAGGCACCGGGGCCGTCCGGGGCGTGCGGGGCGTCGCCGGCACCCGTGGCGTCGCCGGCNNCCGTGGCGTCGCCGGCACCCGGTGCGGGGGGTTCAGCCAGGTCGAAGAAGACGGCCAGGGCCGGGGCCGCCCGCTTGCGCTTCAGCCGTTTTTGCAGTTCGGTTACGCCCAGGGCGTCCGGGTCGCAGTACGGGCATTCGACGAAGGGACTGGTACTGGTGGCGGTCGGGTAGCTGGGGAAGACGCCCTGCTCGATGCCCGTAACGATCTGGGCCACGGTCCGGCTCACCCGATCGAGGACGTCCGGGGTCACGGGGTAGCCGACCCGCTTGAAGCCCTCCCGGTCGGAGACGAACCAGTAGTCGGCTTGCACCGTCGCCGCCGGCAGGCCCTGGTGGAGCCGGGCCGCCAACGCATAGACCACCAGCTGCAGCTTCGTCCCCCTGACATCGGGGTTGTCCGCAGACATCTCTTTGTAGCGCCCGGCACCGCCCGTCTTGTAGTCGATCACTTCGAGGGTGCCGTCGCCGGCGACATCGAGGCGGTCGGCCTTCCCCCGCAAGTGCACGCTGCGCCCGTCGGGAAGGTCCAGGGCGACTGCGCTGAGCGGTGCGCCCGACAGACCGAAGGCGAGCTCGGCGGCCACGGGCCGGCTGCCGTGGGCGGCTCGGTAGGCATTATCTTCGTGCAGCAGGCGTCCGAGCCCGGCCATGAGCCTGCGCCTGTCGCGCCGCCAGAAGATGGGCCTGCCCACGACCCCACGCGCCTCGAAATAGTCGAAGACCCGGCCCGCGATCCCGACCAGCAGGTCGTGGTCCGCTCCCGACCACGCTTCTCCGGCCACGGGCTGGCGGTCCGGGGGGCGGGCCAGGACCGCGCCGATGAAGTCTTCGAGGACCTTGTGGACCAGCGAACCGAGGTCGAGCGGCGAGATCACCAGGCGGTCCTCAGGGTTCTCCACCGGGTCGACGCGGAGGATCTCGTGGACGAAGTACCGGAACGGGCAGGCCGCCCAGCTCTCCAGGCGCGTCGCCGACGTGACCAGTTGGGTGGGCGAGGGCACCGCCAGCCCGGCCAGGTTGCCGTCGAACCGGGTGAAGCGGTCGCTGGCCCGTTCGGCAACCACCTCGGCGCCGGCCGAGAGCGTCGGGTCGCCCAGCGCATCGAGGGCGGGACGGGCCAGGCGCCCCGGGCGGTGCGCCAGCAGGGCCCGGAGCCGGTACTCCTGCTCGGTCGGGGGGAAGTCGACGCGGCGCAAGCCGGCGTCGTAGGAGTCGATGTGTTCGAGCCAATCGTGCCGGGCACCGAACAGCTCGTTGCCCCAGATGCGTGCGCCGGTGAGGGCGCCGGCGATGTCGAGCGCCCACCTCGAAGGGGCCCGGCTGCTACTGCGCCGCAGGTCGCCGCGCGGGACAGTCAGCAGCTGGCTCGACGCGCCGGCCAAAGAGGCGAGCAGCTCGCGGTGCTGGCGCTCGACCCTGTCCGCCCGCTGCGCCAACTCAGCGCCGGCCGCCTGACGCTCGCGGTCGGGCAGGAGGGAGTCGTCCGTGACCACCGCCGGCAGCGAGCCCTCGGCCAGCCCAAGCACCACGACCAGATCCAGGTCGAGCCCCAGGCCCGTGCCGACCGGGCCGAACATGACCCCTTCGCCCATCCGTCCCTGGCGGGCCAGATCCGCCTCGAGCTCGAGCTCGAGCGTCCGGGCGAAGACTTCGAGCCCGGCCGGGCCGTCCACCGCGTCGAGGCGGGACAGCCGGTCCAGCGAACGCTCGACCCGCTCAGCTGCCTTGTGTTCGGCTGGCGGCCACATGACGCGCCGGCCCTCGCGGCCCAGGAGGCGACCGAGCCAGTCCCGCGCCCACTTTGCCCTTCCCGCCCATGACATCTTCGTCGTGGCCGCTGCGTCAAGGTCGTCGATCATATGGAGCACGAAACGGCGCAGGTCCCGGGCCAGGCCGGCATCCCGGCGCAGGCTGTACGGCTTCCAACCGGGGGCGTCGAGATCACTGTCCGCCAGGTCCGCCTTGGCGTCGCAGTCCCCGGCATAGGTGGTGAGCAGCCGGTCCCAGTGGTCCCGACCGGCGACGACACCGGCCTCCCGGGACAGTCGCTCCCAGGCCGTGACCGGGACCGGACCTCCCTGGTCGCGCAGGGGAGCGCCGGCCAGCCAGGCAAAGAGGTCGTCGCGCCGCACCCCTGCTTCGGGCAGCCTGAGCAGCCCGAGCAGCGTCCGCCCCGCCACTCGGGCCGTGAGCGGCACGACCGAAGCCCCGTTATGGGCGATCCCTGCGGCCGAGAGATGCTCGTGGACCAGCCGGGCGTAAGGCTCGGGATCGGGATAGAGNNGCCCGATCGAGCGGCACGCCCGCCCGGACCGCGTCCACGACGGCCCGCACCGCCGCCCGCACCTCTTCATCCGCGTCAGAGGTGGTGATGACCCGCGTCCGGTCGGGGGCGACGACGTCCAGGGAACCGTAGCCCGCCGGCGCCGGTCCGTGCGGTGCGAGCGGTACGGGCGGTGCGAGCTCAGCGGGCAGTGCGGGCGTTCGGGGCGGCACTGGCGGTGCGGGCGTCATGGACGCACCGCCCTCTACATCGAGCCGCCCCATCGCCTGGGCGACCCCGGCGTCCGCCTTGGCATCGCCGGTCGTACCGGCCAGCACGAGGACGTCGGAGTACCCCGCTACTGCGTCAACTAGGAAGGCCCCGTGGCGGCTCAACCGCTCGGGCAGGTACACGATGGCCGGACCGAGGGCGCGCCTGGCCGCCTCGTCGGTGCCCAGCACGGCGATGGCGGCATCGATCAGGTCCTCCTCGTCGTACCACTGCGGAGCCAGGATGTCCCGGGCCGCCCGGCACAGCCGGACCACATCCGCGGCCCGGGCGCTCCGCAGTGCCAAACGATCGAGTGCCTGAGGCGAGCAGTCCCGCAACTCCTTGTAGGCGGCCACCAGCGCCATTTCGGTGGCCGGGTGCCCGGCCACCGCGGCAAACACTCCGGGGCCCGCGGCCAGGGCTCGTCGCAGGCCGGCCGCCAGCACAGGCGTCGACACCGGGCGCCGGCCGTCCCCGGCCAGGCGCGCCGACCCGAGCAACTCGGCCATCCGGTAGACGGTAAGGAAGGACACCGCCGCCACCCCGGCCCCTCGCCCACACAGCGGCCCGACTTCCCCCGAAGCGAGCAACCGTCTGGCCGCCACGCCTACCTGGTTCGAGGGAACGACCACGCTGACCGGTGCCAGAGGATCGCCGCCCTTGGCTTGGCTGATTGCCTCCCTTAGCGCCCGCGCCGCCGGGCGCCCGAAACGCACCCACTCCAGACGCATTGTCACCGGTCGGCTGATGCGGGTCGTGGCGCGGCGCCGATGGCCCCGGTCGCGCCAGGCCCGGTTGAGGCAGAGCCCTGTCGGCAGCGGCGAAAGCGGGTCGTACAGCCGACCGTAGTACCGCCGATGCTCGTACCCTACCGGCCAACCTGGCCGAGGTCACCTAGGAGGACCAGCTCGAACCATAACCATGAAGAAGAGCTTTAGCCTTCGGCCGCCACTAGGCCCCCCCCCGATTACGGGCTCTCG
>PMLI01000260.1 GCA_003158835.1 Acidimicrobiaceae bacterium | reverse complement strand
TAGCCCACGGCCGAAGGCATGCGCCCGAGCAGGGTCGAGACTTCGGAACCAGCCTGTACGAAGCGGAAGATGTTGTCAATGAACAACAGCACGTCCTGGTTGCGGACATCGCGGAAATACTCGGCCATGGTGAGGGCGGACAAGCCGACCCGGAGGCGCACGCCGGGGGGCTCGTCCATCTGCCCGTACACCAGGGCCGCCCGCTTGATGACCCCGGACTCTTTCATGTCCAGCCACAGGTCGTTGCCTTCACGGGTGCGCTCACCGACCCCGCCGAAGACCGAGACACCCCCGTGTTGTTCGGCCACCCGGTGGATCAGCTCCAGGATCAAGACCGTCTTGCCCACGCCGGCCCCCCCGAAGAGCCCGATCTTTCCACCCTGCACATAGGGCTCGAGAAGGTCGATGACCTTGATCCCGGTCTCAAACATCTCGGACTTGGGCTCCAGGGCGTCGAAATCGGGCGGGGGCCGATGGATCTCCCACCTGTCGTCGATTTCGCCCAGTTCGGCCGAGTCCAGTACGTCGCCAACCACGTTGAACACATGACCGAGAACGGCGTCACCTACCGGGACGGTGATGCCGTGGCCCAGGTTGCGGACGGTCGTGCCCCGCCGCAGCCCGTCCGTGGGCTTGAGGCATATGCAGCGCGCCCGCCCCTCGCCGATCTGCAGCGCCACCTCGGCCATCACCATGGTGCGCTCGCCTTCGAGCTCGATCTCCATCTCCACCGCGCTGTTGATGTCGGGTAAGGAATCGGGCGGGAACTCGACGTCGACCACCGGCCCGGCAATAGCGACAACCCGGCCGGTACGCAACTCTTTGCCTTCAGAGATGTTCGGCGTGTTGGCACTCGTAGTGCTGGTACTGCTCACGTTCGCTCCAGTCAACTTGCTTCCGGGAAGACGTATATATCGGGCCGGCCCGCGAATTCTTCGCTCCGGCCGGTCTGGCGCAGTGCCTCGGCCCCGCCGACTATCTCCATGATCTCAGTGGTGATGGAATCCTGGCGAGCACGGTTCATGGCCCGCCGCAGGGTCTTTATCAGTTCGTCGGCATTGTCTGTGGCCGCCTTCATGGCTCTTTGTTGGGCCACGTGGAAAGAAGCCGCCGATTCGAGCTGGGCGACGTACACCTCGGCTTCGAGCCAGCGCGGCAACAGCCGGTCCAGTATCTGAGCGGGTTCCGGCTCGAACTCGAAAACGGTGGTCCCCTCCCGCTCGGGGAGGTCCAAAGGCACCAAGCGACGAGCTTGCACCTTCTGGCTGCCCATGCCCGAAAAACGGGTCGACACCAGGTATATCTCGCCTATGGAGCCGCCCTCCATCTCGTGCATGATGGCGGCCACGACTTTTTGAGCATCCTCGAAGCGGGGACGGTCGGAAATGCCTTCGAACCGCTCGGCCAGGTCGCGGCCGTTGAAATGGAAATAGCTGACAGCCTTGCGGCCCACCGCGATCACCGACGGGGGCTCCGCTCGGCGTGAAAGCCGCCGCAGGAGCTCGTCCGCCGTCCGCAGGACGGAGATATTGAACGCGCCCGAAAGGCCGCGGTCAGCCGCCAGCACCACCACCAGCGGGCGCTCACCGCCTCCGGCAAAAATCCAGTGGCCCTTGGCTTCGGGAGTGGCCGCGATCTCGGATACGACCTCGCTCATGCGCTCGGCATAGGGCCTGGCGGCCGCGATGGCCAGCTGGGCCCGCACTATCCGCGACGCCGCGATCAGCTCCATGGCCCGGGTGATCTTCTGAGTCGACTGGATGCTCCGGATGCGGCGCCGGAGGATCCGTTCCTGACCTGCGGGCACGGGCCTAAGCTCCTCCGCCTGTCCCGTTACCGGGAGCCGGCTCCGCTTCCGGGCCGGCGCCATCGGGGCCTTCCGGCTCTATCTTGGCAAAGCCCTTCTTGACCTCACGGACCGCCTCGTCGAGGTCGGCCGAGGGGGGCATCTCCCTCGTGGTGCGGATGTGCTCGAGAAGATCGGCGCGATTGGCCCGCAGGTGCTGGACCAGGGCCAGCTCGAAGGGGCGTACGTCTTCGACGGCGAGGTCGTCCACCAGCCCGTTGGTCCCGGCGTAAATGGCCACAACCTGCTCTTCGACCGGGACCGGGGAGTTTTGCGATTGCTTTAGCAACTCCGTCAGCCGGGCGCCGCGTTCGAGCTGGGCCCTCGAGACCTTGTCCAGTTCGGACCCGAACGTTGCGAATGCCTGCAGCTCCCGGTACTGCGCCAGGTTGATCTTGAGGGCACCCGACACCGACTTCATGGCTTTTATCTGCGCCGCCCCACCCACCCGGGACACCGACTGGCCGACGTTGATAGCCGGGCGTATCCCGGCATAGAACAGGTCCGACTCGAGGAAGATCTGCCCGTCGGTGATCGAGATGACGTTGGTCGGGATGTAGGCAGAGATGTCGCCCGCCTTGGTCTCGACTATGGGGAGCGCTGTAAGCGAACCGGCCCCGAGCTCGTCCGAGAGCTTGGCCGCCCGCTCGAGCAGGCGACTGTGCAAGTAGAACACGTCTCCCGGGTAGGCCTCCCGCCCGGGCGGCCGGCGCAGCAGCAACGACAGCGTCCGGTAGGCCTCTGCCTGCTTGGACAGGTCGTCGTAAACGATCAGCGCGCTCTCGCCGTGGTCCATCCAGTGCTGGCCCATGGCACAGCCGGCGTAGGGGGCCAGGTACTTGTACGGCACCGGGTCGGACGCCGGGGCGTTGACGACGACCGTGTACTCCATGGCGCCGTGAGCGCGGAGGGTGTCCACCGTTTGGGCCACCGTGGAACCCTTCTGCCCGATGGCTACATAGATGCATTTCACACCCTGGCCGCTCTGGTTGATGATGGTGTCGACGGCGATCGAAGTCTTGCCCGTCTTGCGGTCTCCGATTATCAGCTCGCGCTGGCCGCGCCCGATGGGGGTCATGGAGTCGATGGCTTTGATCCCGGTCTGGAGAGGCTCCTTGACAGGCTGGCGGGAAATGATGCCGGGGGCCTGCACCTCGAGTCGCCTCGTCTCGTGTTGACCGAGGGGGCCTAACCCGTCGAGGGGCCGGCCCAAGGTGTCGACCACCCGACCGAGCAGGCTGTCCCCCACCGGGACCGAGAGGATGCGGCCCGTCGCTCGTGCCAGCTGCCCTTCCTGGAGCGCCCCGGTCTCGCCCAGGATCACGGCGCCGATGGAGTCTTCGTCGAGGTTGAGGGCAAGGGCGTTGACGCCTCCCTCGAGTTCGAGCAGTTCGTTGACGGCGACGTTGGGCAGGCCCGTGATCCGGGCGATCCCGTCACCTATCTCGCGGATACGCCCCACTTCTTCGCCCGTAACGCCGGGCGTGAAATTCTCCAGGTTCCGCCTGAGGACCTCGGCGATATCGGCAGCGTTGATGTTCAGCTCAGCCATGCGGTCATGGATCCTTTCAACTTTTGTCCGGGGCGCGCCCGGCCGCTTCGCTGGGCGAGGGCGACGATGCGAAGAGAAGGCCCCGGGCCTGCTCGAGACGGCGCCGGAGGCTGGCGTCGAAGACCATATCGCCGACTGAGGCGACAAAACCGCCCAGGAGCCCCGGGTCGGAGCTCACCCTCACGTCGACTTCGTAACCAGCGAACTTCGTCAGGGCGGCGGCGAGGCGGCGGCGTTGGGCTTCTGTCATCTCTGCGGCCGAGCGGACGTCCGCCACCTGCCGGTTGGCTTCGCTGGCGACGCGCTGGACCAGGCCTTCCAACAGCAGGGGGTAGTCACGAGGACGCCCTATAGCGGCCGTGTAAGTCGCCAAGCGGACCGTCGCCGGCGTAGCCCGTCGCGCCAAGAGGTCATGGACCACCGCCTGGCGCGTCTGCACCGGCACTTCGGAGGTGGTGAGAACGGCGTTGAGCTCGTCGTTGCCACGCACCGTCCGCATGAACCGGAACAGCTCGTCCTCCACCTCTCCAAGGTGCCGCTCGCCGCGTACCCCGGCCAGCACGGCCGTAGCGTAGCCCTCCAGGCGCTGTGCAGCCGCGGTGCGCCCGAGGGGGCCCTCGTCCCTCAACACCATGCCGTCGCGCCTGGCCACCGCCGCCCCCGCAATTCCGGCAACGTCTTCCACATACTCGGCCGCGGGGCCGCTTTGCACGGCGAAACTGAGCAGGTCGAGCGCGGTCCGAGACAACTTGTTGCCCAGCAGCTCCTCGATGATCGCCCGCCGCACGTGCACAGGCGTGTTGGAGTTGGCCAAACCGAAGCGCAAGTCGTCGGATCGCTCGAGCAAGCGCCCGAAGGCTTCGAGCTCCCCTGCCAGGGGGCCGACCTTTGCCCCCAGCTCCTCCAGCACGGCATCGGTGTAACCCGCCACCCGCTCGTGCATTTATTGACCAGCTCGCGTCGCCGCGGCGGTCCCGGCGCTGACGGGCCCGGACGAGCCCGGCCCTCGCGCCGCGGCCTGGGCCTCGACCTCGCTGATCGCCCGCTCGATCAACTGCCCTTGGCCGGCCAGGGAGACGCCTTCGACCAGAACCCGCTCCACGACGGCCACCACCAGCCCTGCCACCTGGGCCCGCAGTTCTTCGGCCGCCCGCCTCGCGGACGCCTCGATGTCGGAGCTGGCCCGGGTCACCAGGCGCTCGTACTCCTCCTCGCCCTGGTTGCGCAGTTGCTGCCGCAGCTGCTCGCCCACCCGCGCCGCCTCGTCTTTGAGCGCCCGGGCTTCGGATCGGCCCTGCTCGAGGATCCTCTCGTGCTGCTCCTCGAGCTCACGAGCACGCTTGGTGGCCTCCTCGGCCTCGGCCAGACTGCGGGCGATGGTCTGCTGGCGAGCTTCCATGACGCGGTTGACGGGCGGGAGCACCCACTTGGAGAGAGCCCAGAGCACGACTAGGAAGATCACCAGCTCGACGACGAAAGTCGGACCGGGGACCAGGAAGTTGGATGAGGCGACTGGCACCTGTCTAATGCCCCTTTGCCGCTCTAGCCTTTGGCGAGCACGAAGACGAACAACGCCGTGAAGGCGAGGTTGATGAAGTACATGGCCTCGACGAGGCCGACGATGAGGAACATCGTCGAGTACAGGCGGCCCTGGACCTCGGGCTGGCGGGCGATGCCCGCGATCGTCTGGCTACCGGCGAGGCCGTCACCGACGGCGGCACCCACGGCACCACCGCCCAGTGCGAGACCACCGCCGACGAAGGCGCCGGCCAGTTCGACCGCCTTCTCCATGCTTGCAGCCATTTAATTCTCCTGTTCCGTTTGCATTTTCTGGTTTGAGCTCAGTGGCCTTCTGATGCCACTGCGAACTGGTAATAGAGGATCGTCAACAAGGCAAAAATAAACGCTTGGATGACGCCGATAAACATGTCGAACAGCTTCCAGACCACGCTGAAAACAATGGTGGCGGGGAAGAAGTAAATAGGGATCGCCAGCAGGAGCGCGATCATGATGCCGCCGGAAAACAGGTTACCGAAAAGCCGCAACGCCAGGGTTACGGGTTTCATCAGCTCTTCGAGGGCGCGGATCGGCGCCAGCCAGCGGGGCGGGGCAAAAAACGCCTTGATGTACCCGCCCAGGCCCTTGGCCCGGATACTGGCCCCGTTTGTGAGCACGAAGACCGTGGCGCCCAATGCGTAGGTCAGGTTGACGTCGGCGGTGGGCGAAGGCAGGTAATCGGTGTTGTGCCACAGGCCTGGGAGCAGCTCGACCCAGTTGGCCGCCAGAACGAGCATGAAGATGGTGACGGCGAGAGGGACGACGTGGCGGTAGCGCTTGCCCAGACCGGCCTCGACCTGGTCAGCCACCCAGCCGACTACTACCTCCCAGAACAGCTGCACTTTGCCGGGGACGGCTGCGGTGACCTTGCTGCGCAGGTAAAAGCCCAGGCCGAGCACGGCCGCACAGGCGATCAGGCTGGTCCAGACGGTGTCGGCGTCGAAGCTGAGCCCGGCCACGCGCCAAGTCACGTGGTCGCCCACCGGTATGTTTATGGCGACCAGACGCGGCGCCAAACCGCTAGCCACGGGCGCGGCCTGTGTCGTTGCCCGCCGGCCCGCCCGGCTGGTTACCCTCACCCGGAGCGGGCGAGCCGGCGCTGCCCACCAGGTGGCTCGGGGCGTCGACGGACCGGGCCGGGGCCAGGCCCGCCAGCTGCGCCCGCTGGTAGCGCCACAGCGCTCCGAAGGCGTTGGCCATCAACAAGAACTGGAACGCGACCAGGCCGCCCACCATCCCGAAGCCCATCGGGCGGACCAGAAAGAGCAAAGCAAACGCGATGACCGTCAGAGCGCCAAGCCGGGCGGCGACACTGCCGGCATAGGGCTTGCGATCGAGATGACCGTCGGCGTTGCTGTAGCGGGCCGTCGAGACCTGGAAGAGCCGATGGTTGACCGTAGCCCCGGCCAGGCCCAGGAGCACTCCGGCGCCGGCCAGAGGCTGGTCCAGCAACACGCCTGCGGCCAAGGCGACGACGGCCAACGCTGCGCACGAGACAATGGTGCGCCGCACGATGACGTCGACGTAGAGGACGGGGAAATCGGTAAACATTAAGAAGGTCCCATCAGTGGCAAGCGATCGGCTAGGCGGCTTAACGCATGCTCACACGGACACGCCATGTTACATGGGTTGGGCACCACGCTCCGCCACCAGCCCCAATATGTGCGATCGAGCCGGTCAGCGGTAGCGGCGCAGTTCGGCCCTGGCCCCCAGCACACCGGCGCCGGCACCGGCTACCAGCCCGGTCAGAAGGAACAGGGGCAAGGTCCCCAGGGCCGAGTCGGCGAACCACCCGAGCACGCCTCCCACACCCAGGCACACTGCGCCCAGCATGCCGATCCCGGCGTACGCCATCGGTCCGGGGTACCCGTCCGGCTCCCGCTCCGCCGGCTCCCTGTCCGGGCCCGGGGCGCTCATAGCCATGCCAATCGCAGGTCGCGCCGACGTGCCATCCCAGCAGCACCTTACCGCTCACGCCCACTCCGGCCAGGCTACGGAACACTTCCGTAACGCTGCAACTCCGGGGGCGACTTTCTTTCCCGTCCCTCCCGAGCCCGGACGGCGCCCGGCTGTCGCTCAGTTCCCACCCAAAGTGTGCTCGGGCCGCTCGGCCGAGCCGGCGGGAGGAAGAATGCGGGCCCGATGTCGGACTGCGGCGGGAGTGTGCTCAGGGCCGGGTTTGACCCCGGCCACGTGACCATTTGTGCCGGACGGACGCTTGGCAGCGGTGCCGTTGCCGTTGCCACTGCCCACGGTCGTGCCCGGGCCGGGCGCGGGCTCGTGGTCACCGTTGGGGCCACTGGAGCGTCCTCGGGGGGCGAAGAGAGTGTAGAGGACGATGGACAGGGCTCCTACGGCAATGGGCGGGATCTCGTTATGGGAGTCGGTGATCCCGGGCCAGAGCACCAGCCCCGAGAGCAGCGCCGTCCACGCCCACAGGATGACGACAGCGGCGCGGTGGCCGTGGCCCAGCCGCATGAGGCGGTGGTGCAGGTGGTTGAGGTCGGCGACGGCGGGGCTGGTCCGCTGGCCCGCTCGGCGGACGATGGCGAAAAACGTGTCCAGGATGGGAATGCAGAGGATGAAGAACGGGATGATGATCGGGGCGAAAAGGAAGTACGTCCGGCCACTGAACTCGTAAGGGTCCTGGCCCACCACCGACATCGTCGAGGCTGCCACGAGAACTCCCAATAACATCGCTCCGGCGTCCCCCATGAAGATCTTGGCCGGGTAGAAGTTGTGGGGCAGGAAGCCCACACACAGACCGACCGCGATCACAGCGATGAGGGGCCCGGCGTTGCCGGGAGCGATGTTATCGATGTCGCCGAGCTGGTGGGCATAGACGAAAAAGGCCCCGGCCCCGATGGCGACGATGCCAGCGGCCAGGCCGTCCAGGCCATCTATGAAGTTGACCGAATTGGCCATGACCGCCACCCAGAGGACCGTGGCCAGGGCGGCGAGGTCGGGGCTCAGGACCACCGTCGTCTGCGCCAGCGGGACATGGAAGAAGAGCATGTCGACGCCGAAGAAGTAGAGCACCGTACCCGCCAGTACCTGGCCGGCGAGCTTGGCCGGCGGCGACATCTCGCGCAAGTCGTCAGAAAGGCCGACCGCGAAGATCACCGTCGCGGCCAGCACGACGCCCAGCGGGGCGGAGCTGCCTCTGAAGACCGGCGCGAAGGCGTGCAACTGCGATGCGACCGCCATGGCCACCAGTAGCCCCAGGTACATCGCCGTCCCGCCCGCGGTAGGCGTGGGGCGTTCGTGCACCCGCCGCTCGTCCGGCATGACGAGAAGCGAATGGCGCCTCGCCAAGGAGCGCACGGCAAACGTCGCCAACCACGTGACCAGGGCGGCCACGACGAAGACGATGATGTACTCCCTGAAGCGGATCAAAAAACGGCTCTCCCAGCGGTGGAGGTGCCGGGCTTCAGATGCCCGGCGCCTCGCTCACGGGTAAGGCACGAACCTGGAACAAAGCGTTGCCACCTCCTCACGCACCGCGGCGCTTACGAGGTCGTCGCCCGGGGCGGCCAGCGCCCGGCGGACCAGCGTGGCGATCTCGGTCATCTCGGTTTCTCGCATCCCGGCCGTGGTGGCGGCAGCCGTGCCGATGCGCACACCGCTGGTGACGAAGGGCGACCTGGGGTCCCCGGGGATCTGGTTGCGGTTGAGGGTGATGCCAGCCTTGTCCAGCGCCTCCTGGGCTACCTTGCCGGTGAGGTCGGGGTCGAAGCTGCGTAGGTCCACCAGCATCAAGTGGTTGTCGGTCCCGCCCGAGACGATACGGAAGCCCTCCTCCGCCAGCGCCCCCGCCAGGGACCGGGCGTTGCGCACGATCTGCGCCGCGTACTGCTTGAACTCGGGCTGCATGGCCTCGTGAAAAGCGACCGCTTTGGCCGCGATGACGTGTTCCAGGGGGCCGCCCTGGAGCCCAGGGAAGACCGCCTTGTCGATGGCCTGGGCCAAACCCTCCCGGCAGACGATGCACCCGCCTCGGGGCCCCCGCAGCGTCTTGTGGGTGGTGAAGGTGACGATGTCGGAGAACGGCACGGGATTGGGGTGGACGCCGCCTGCTATCAGCCCGGCGATGTGGGCGGCGTCGAAGAGCAGCAGTGCGCCTACGGAGTCGGCGATCCGCCTCAGGGGCTCAGGCTCGATGACCCGGGAGTAAGCGGTGGCCCCGGCGACGATCAGTTTGGGCCGGTACCGCTTGGCCAGGTCGGCCAGGGCGTCAAAGTCGATGCGCTCGTCGCTCTCGCGCACGCCGTAGCCGACGAACTTGTACAGGCGCCCGCTGGCATTGACCGGCGAGCCGTGGGTCAGGTGGCCACCCTGGTCCAAGCGCATGCCCAGGACGGTGTCCCCCGGCTCCAGCACGGCGAAGTAGGCAGCCAGATTGGCATTGGCCCCCGAGTGGGGTTGCACATTGGCGTGCTCTGCTCCGAAGAGTTGGCACGCCCGTCGGCGGGCCAGGTCTTCTGCTCTGTCTACGACCGAGTTGCCACCGTAATAGCGCTTGCCCGGATATCCCTCCGAGTACTTGTTTGTCAGCACCGACCCCGTAGCCGCCATGACCGCCCGGGAGGCGAAATTCTCCGAGGCGATCAGCTGGAGGGTGGTGTTCTGGCGCTCGTTTTCGTCCTCGATGATGGCGAAAAGCTCACTGTCGGCTTGCACCAGCACGAGCCTACCCTTGGTCTGCCCTCGGGACCAACGTCCCCGGCCCCGGAAATGGCGGTACGGGCCTCAGGCGAGGGCGGCCCGGATCTCCGCCCTAGATATCCGGCCCTCCCTCAGGACTTTCGGCTCGCCCCCGGTGCAGTCGACCACGCTCGACGGCAATCGGTCGCACGTACCGCCGTCCAGAACCAGGGCGATCTCGGCCCCGAAGGCCTTCGTCACTCCCTCAGCCGTAGTGAGGGCGGGCTCGCGGTGGCGGTTGGCGCTGGTGGTGGCGATCGGTCCCATCTTGGCGCATATGGCGAGCGGCACCGGGTGGGCAGGACAGCGGATGCCGATGGTGGCGTCCTCCTCGCCCAGGTCGGCATCGAGATCGGGCCGCCGCGGCAGCACCAGAGTTAGCGGTCCGGGCCAGTAGAGCTCCATCAAGCGACGGCCCTGACGAGGGACAGCGGTGCACAACGAAAGAGCCTGTTCCTCGCCCGCCACGAGCACGGGGAGCTCGACGCAGCGCGATCTACCCTTGAGGCGGAAAAGGCGGTCGGCCGCACCGGTGTGGAAGGGGTCGGCGGCCAGGCCATATACCGTGTCTGTCGGCAGGCCGATGATGTCGCCGCCGGAAAGCGCGTCGACGGCCAGGGCGACCGCAGTCGCCGGCGGGGGGTCACCACGGGCGCCGACAGTGGGCATGTGGGAGCAACGCTAGCCCGACCGCACCGGGATATGGCCCCGCCTCCGGCCTGGGTCTCAGGTACGGCGGCGGGCGACGAGTACCCGGGGCCGGCCCGTCAGGTCAGGCTTAACGAAGGCCTCGGCGAAGCCGGCCGAGTACGCCAGCTCGACCGCCGCCCGGTCCTGATGGGGGGCGATCTCGGCCACAAGAGCCGAACTTGGCGCCAGCCACCCCAGAGCCTCGGCGGTTATGGCTCTCAGCGCTTCCAGCCCGCTGGGGCCGGCGATGAGGGCTTGGAGCGGCTCCCATCTGGAAATTTCGGAGGGCAGGGAGGCGAGCTCGCTCTCGGCCACGTACGGGGGATTACTCACAGCCAGGTCGAGCGCCCCCTTCAACCCCTCAGGGAGGGCGTGCCACCAGCTACCGTGCACGAGCCGAGCCCTTCCGGCCGCCCTCGCGCCCAGGCCGGCCAGGTTGGCCGAAGCCACGGCCAGGGCGTCTTCGGACAGATCGGTCGCCCAGACCTCTGCTCCGGCACACTCGGTAACGATGGAAAGGGCGATCGCGCCCGATCCCGTGCCCAGGTCGGCGACCAGGGGCGGCACCGACAATCGGGCCAGCTCCCCCAGAGCCACCTCGACCACCACTTCTGTTTCCGGCCGGGGTATGAGCACGCGGCGGTCGACCATGAGGTCGAGCCGGCGAAAGGCCCAGTGGCCGAGAACGTACTGGACCGGCTCCCCCGCTTCGCGGCGCGCCACCATGGAGCAAAAGGCCTTCTCGCCCCGGGTTGGTACCGGCTCGTCCAGCACCGCCGGCCAGCTCCCCCCGGAAGCCTCCTCCACAAACCAACGGGCCGCGTGCCGGTCAGAGAGGCGCCCCAGCGCCTCCAGGTAGAGGTGGCGCCAGGTCACCCAAGACCGGTGGCGCCCTCGAGCTGGCGAGCACGTTCCTCAGCCATCAGGGCATCGACGATTTCGTCCAGTTCACCCAGCAGCACCCTGTCCAGCTTGTAGAGAGTGAGGTTGATGCGATGGTCGGTGACGCGGTTTTCCTTGTAGTTGTAGGTCCGTATCTTTTCCGAGCGCCCCCCACCCCCGACCTGGCTCCGACGCGCTATGGACAGCTCGGCCGCCTGGCGGTCCTGCTCTGCTTTCAGCAGGCGGGCCCTCAAGACCTGCATGGCCTTGGCGCGGTTCTGGATCTGGCTTTTTTCGTCCTGCATGGAGACGACGATCCCGGTGGGCAGATGGGTGACCCTGACGGCCGAGTCGGTCGTGTTGACCGATTGGCCACCGTGGCCCGTGGATCGGTAGACGTCGACTCGAATGTCCNNCGACTCGGTTACCGGGACCCGCTGAACCCGGTGGGGCCCGCCTTCGTGCTTCAGGCGCGCCCATGCCTCGGCCCCTTTCACCACAAAGGTCACTTCGTTGACGCCGCCCATGGGCGAAGGGTCGCTCGACAGCACTTCCGTTTTGAGCCCGGCTCGCTCCGTATACCGGAGGTACATCTCATGCAGGTCCCGGGCGAAGAGGTTGGCTTCCTCGCCACCTTCGGCCCCCCTGATCTCCACGATCACGTTGCGCCCGTCGTTCGGGTCCTTCGGGAGC
>PMLI01000129.1 GCA_003158835.1 Acidimicrobiaceae bacterium | reverse complement strand
GGCTGACCCGGCTATTTGGCTGACCCGGCTATTTGGCTGACCCGGTTAACTTGGGGATGGGCTTCTCGCTGTAGACCTGCGTCCTGGCCATGTCCTTGGGGGCCTTGCCGGTGATGTGGACCACGAGCTTTTCGAACAGCCAGCCTGCCGGCGTCTTTACCGGGTCGTTGAGGGTGAAATTGGCGGTCGTCTTGTACCAGGTCTTGCTCGCCGCGCAGTACGGGGTGCAGGCGTTCCAGGTGTCGGTGCCGGTGGCGTAGGCGCCGGTGGCGGTCCAGCGGGCCCAGACGAGCTTTACGCCCAAATCATTGGCGTCGGCGCAGGCCAGGGTGAGTGTGGCGGGCCGCACCTTGGGTTTGCTGAGACCGCAGTCCTCCACCGCCGGCCGGGCTTTGGTGCCCATAGCCGCCTCCGCCGTCGCCATGAGCGTGCGGGTGGGCTGGGCTTGAGCCAGGCCGGTGGAGGCGGCGAAGGCGATGGCGAGGGTCGTAATAGCGGCGCCGGTCCGGCGCCCACGAGAGGAGCTCATGATTTTCACACTCTACAAGACCCTCCAAAACCGGCCTCGGTTCCCTTAGGGACCGCCGGGGCGCGTCGTAGCGGCGCGGCCGGGCCTCAGGTGCCGGCGATAGCCACCACCGGAAGGTGGCTCATCAGGCCGGCCGGGACCGCGAACGGCTTGGCGTTGCCGAACCCGAAGACCGAACCATCGGAAGCGGCCATGAAGTAGCCGCCGTTGTCGGGGGTCAGGGCTATGCCGATGATGTCGGTCACCGTGATCCCCTCTCCCGGCAGAGACCCGTGGAAATCCACCCCTTTCCCGAAGACGAAGGCGCCGCCGTCGCTGCCCACCAGGACGTAACCCGTCCCGGCGGACGACGGGAGTATGGCCCGGATGTCGTGTACGTGGACCTTGGTGGCCGGCAAAGACCCGTAGAAACGACCGGAACCAAAGGCGAACACCCCTCCGTCCGAACCGACCAACAGGTAGCCGGCGCTACCGGGGTCGGCGACCATCCCCACTATGTCCTCGACCGTGCTCTTCATCTTCAGTCCGGGGACAGAACCGTGGTATGAGGCGTCCCCGAAAGCAAAGAGCCCGCCGTCGCGCCCGACCAACCAGTAACCGCGACCGTCGTAGGTCGGCGCCATCGCCACGATGTCGGATGCCTTGACGCCGGCGCCGGGTAGGTCTCCTTGAAATGCGGCGTCCCCCAACGCCGCTACGGTCCCGTTGGCCGTGACCACCCAGTAGCCCTGGCCCGTCGGCGTGCCGGCGACACCTACCACCGGTCCCGTCGAGGCCGAGGCCTTGATGCCGCCCAAAGACGCGGCGGCGCCGGACCCGTAGACCAAGCCGCTCCGAGTGGCAAGCCAGTAGCCGGGCGAGGGCAGGCTGACGGTCTCGCCGTAGAGCCCTGACGCGGATGGGCCGAAATCGCTGTCACCCGAAAAGGCGGCCTGGATGACGTGCTGGCCGCCCGCCCAGTACGTGACCGAGCAGGTCGCCTCCCCGTTGCCCGGACTAACGGCGATGGAGCCGCAACCGGCGATGGCGGCCCCGTCGTCGATGAAGTCGACCGTGCCCCCGTCCGGCGGGGGCGTGACCGTCGCCGTGTAGGTGACGGCCCGAGCTATCGAGGCGGGGTTGACCGAGGTCGACATGGACGTCGTCGTCGACGTGGTCACTTGGGCGCCCGGCGACAGTGACCATGCGCCCGAGCTCCTGATCTCGCCCAGGCCGCGGTCCTCGCTCCCGCTGTTGTAATAGCCGGAAGCGACGCAGGGACCTGGGGACGAGCACGACACGGCGTCGAGGACGTTGGTGGCCGAGGGTTCGTCGGGGCTCGGGACGACGTCCCACTTGGTACCGGACATGGTCTCTATGACCGTCTGGTCGGTGGAACCGTTGTAGTAGTACCCCACTGCCACGCACGAGCGCGTCGACGCACAGGTCACGCCGTTGAGGACGTTGGTGGCCAGGGTCTCGTCCGGGCTGTGAACGACCTTCCACGACCCGCTCGCCAAGCTTTCGACCAGGGTTTGGTCTTTGCTCCCGGTGTAGTAGTACCCCACGGCTTGGCATGAGCTCGAGGAGGTACAGGCCACGCTGTTCAAGCCGTTGTTGCTGGCCCCCTGGTTGGCGCTGGCTGTAAGTTTCCACGCCCCTTTGGCCCACGTCTCGACCAGGGCATGGTCCTTGCTGCCCGTGTAGTAGTAGCCCACCGCCACGCACGAGGTGGCCGAAGGGCAGCTCACGCCGCTCAGGAAGTTTGTGTACGAGCCATCGTCAGGGCTGGTGGAAACGTGCCAAGTACCATCGGCGAGCGTCTCGGCCAGCGTCTGGTCTTTGCTCCCGGTGTAGTAGTAACCCACCGCCACGCACGTAGTGGCGGAAGGGCACGAGACGCTGTTCAAGACGTCGGTCCGGGGCCCTTCGTCCGGGCTGGGCGTCACGCGCCATACGCCACCGGCCAGCGTCTCGACGAGGGCCTGGTCCACGCTGCCCGTGTAGTAGTAGCCCAC
>PMLI01000007.1 GCA_003158835.1 Acidimicrobiaceae bacterium | reverse complement strand
CACGGGACCGCGGTCGGGACTGTGGCGTAGTCGGTCACTTCCAAATGGTGGGCCAGGGCGGCTCCTCCCTTGACCCTGACCTCCTCGGCCACGCGCTCTGCAGCACTCAGGTAGCGATCGGTTACGCAGACCGCGGCGCCCTCTGTCGCCAAGCGCACAGCGATGGCTTCCCCAATACCTGAGCCAGCACCGGTCACAATGGCGACTTGCCCCTCGAAGCGTTCCATCGAGCTCAAATCCTTTGGTCTGCGCATGGTGGGCCTTCAATCGTGGGGCGCATGAAGTCCTCTGGCTGTGTGAGCGACGCGGCCCACGGGAACCGGAGCTCGGCCGCTCTGCGTCCCATCTGGGAGCGTTGGCGTTCGGTGAGCTCGATCCAGTGGGCCGGCGGGGCGGCGGGCACGGACGGCAGCAACACGCCAGCGACGATGGTGGCACGGTTGACGAGCAGGCGCGGGGCCGCACGGCGCTCGAGATAGGTGTCGTAGAGGAAGAATTCACCGCTCACCAGTTCAAAGACAGCCAGGTCAGCCCGACTACCGACTTCGATACCGCCGGTCCCGAGACTGTCCCCGAGGGCGCGTGACGGGTTTACCGTCACTGCCCTGACCACGTCTTCCAGTGACATCCCGAGAACGAGGAACTTTGACATGCACGTCGGCAAATCAAAACCCGGGCCGACAATACTGCGCTGGTGCAAGTCGGATGATATGACATCAGGGAGGAGCCCCCCGGCCAACATGGCCTCAGCCACAGCGAAAGAGAACCCACCAGAACCGTGGCCGACGTCGAACAGCACACCCCGCTCGTGGGCACGGGCGGCACTCGAGCGCACCTTCCCGCTTCGGTCTACTATCGACATACTTTGCCCTGTGGTGCAGTGGGTCACGATGTCGCCGGGGCGAAGCAAGTCGAGGACGTCATCAATGTCCGGGGGGCCCGCCGCGATGTGAGCCATTACCGGCGCGCCGACGGCTTCCGCAGCCTCGATGGCACGCCTCAGGGGCACCAGCCCCATGCCGCTGGACGTGGCACCTCCAAGGCGGCACTTTACGCCCGCGACAAAGCCGCCATGTGCCGCCATCGCCGCGGCACAGACTGCCGGGTCGCACAACTCCTCCCTTTGTGTTTCTCCCGTTTCGGCGACAAGCCCGATCGCACTGATGTTGACAAAAGCGCGCGTGTGGAGGGGAGCGCGCGTCACAGAAAGCTCATGCAGAGCGGCCAGGTTGTAAGCACCAGAAGAACCGGCGTCCACCCAGGTGGTTACGCCGGTACGCCAGGCAACCGGGCGCGGGTCAACGCCCCAAAAGGTGGCGGAAGAAAGAACGTGAGTGTGCAAATCGATGAGGCCCGGCAGGACGACGCAGCCCTGGGCGTCCACGACGCCGGCCGCGAGCTCGCTCGCTATGGTCGGCGCCATACTGACGATCCACCCGTCGGCCACTGCCACGTCGCAACGGCCGCGCTCACCCGTCGCCGGATCCATCACTTCGCCCCCGCGCACCACCAGGTCAAATAGGTGGCCGTCTTCCCGCCGCGCACGCCCACGCCCCGGGAAGGAACTCAAACAGGAACCCGCTTCTGGTGAGGGGCCTGGCCGATCTACGCTCGGGACGAGCTCACCAAAACGGTGAGCTCTCGGCGCAGGTGGCACGGTCGTGACGACACAATAGCGCGACCCGCGATAGGCGAGACGTGAGCTCAGACCACAGCGCCCCGCGACCCCGAGGCTAGCGGCCACGAGCACCTAGAGCCGCCCGTGACCTCGGCGCCCGGTGCCCCTAATCAGTGCCGGCTCTCCGTTTCACGCAACCCAACTTGGGCGAGCCCCAGAAGGGTCTTTGGGCCCTTCCAGCATTGTGGTCCCCTTGCTAGGGTTGATTTGGTCTATTTGCTATATATAGAGGACGTGAAATAGAATGCCCACACAAGGTCGAACCATTGAAGCGCCGGTGTTGAGACAGGCACGTGTCCCCATGGCCCTGGAGGAGATCACGGTGCTGCCTCCGCAGGACGGAGAGGTCCTCGTGCGGCTGGTGGCCACTGGCGTCTGCCACAGTTGCCTGCACAGGTTTGACGGCTCTCTTACTGATGCCCGGATGCCGGTGATACTTGGCGACGAGGGGGCAGGCATCGTCGAAGAAGTAGGCCCTGGCGTCACTGGGTTGGAGCCCGGGGACCACGTCGTCATCTCTTGGGCGCCGGGTTGCGGAGTTTGCAAGGAGTGCTTTAAGGGCCGCCCAGCCCGCTGCCGGGCCAGCTCCGAGCCTGGGTGCCTCGTGGGCAACACCACCCGGTTTCGTAAAGGGGACGAGACCATCTACCACAGCGGTCCGTCAACCTTCAGCCCGCTCATCGTCGTGCCTTCCCGCGCTGCGATCAGGATCAGCGCCTCGGTGCCCCTGGAGACGGCGACGCTGGTCGGTTGCGCAGTGACCACCGGGGCCGGAGCCGTACTGCGAACGGCGCGCGTCGAATGCGGAGAGAGCGTAGCGGTAATCGGCTGTGGCGGTGTCGGCCTCAACTCGGTTATCGCGGCAAATCTTGCCGGAGCCCATCCAATCGTTGCCATTGACCCTGTGCAGATCAAGCTCGACGCGGCGCAACGGCTCGGGGCCACTGCGACTGTTTTGGCGTCCGGCCAGGACATCGCCGAGGCGGTCCGTTCCGCCACTGGGGGTGGCGCCGATGTCGTCATAGTGGCGGTGGGCAACTCCCTCGCAATCGAACAGGGCGTCGAGTCCTTGGCACCAGGGGGCAAATGCGTGGTCGTGGGCGCACCCCGCTCCGGCGAGAAGATCAGCATTGACCCGCACGGTCTCAGGGGTGACGAGAGGATTGTTATGGGATCGTCTTACGGCTCGTGCAACCCGCCCCTCGACTTCCCCATGTTCATAGAGCTCTACGAGTCCGGGCGCCTCCCCCTCGACCAGCTGGTGAGCCGCACTTATCGGCTCAGCGAAATCAACGAGGCGTTTGAGAACCTGGCTGAAGGCAAGGACCTTCGGGGCCTTGTGGTGTTCGATAAGGCAGACCTCTAAGTTCCACCAACGTTCCTTTTGCGGATTGTCGTTGGCTCCTGGGGCCCTGCACGAGCACAGATAGAAGGGAATCTAAGATGGGCAAGACATCGCAACACCTCGGACCTTTCAGCGATTGGTTGGNNAGGTTGGAGTTTGCCGAGCGGGACCGACCGCTCTACGACATTCCGGATTTCGGTCCTCTCACCATGACGGAAGTCCGTCAGATCGTCGGGATCATGGATGACGGAGTTCCCATTGACCCACGCGTCGAACGTACCTGGCGGATTGATGGTATCGCCGGCGAGGAGATTTCCTGGTCGGTCGGCTACGGGCCTCGTACTCACGCCTGGCTCCTTCGGCCGGCGTCCCAAACGGGCCCGCTGCCGGGCGTTCTGGCCTTTCACGATCATGGGGTCTTCAAATTCCTAGGAAAGGAGAAGATCGCCGATGGGCCGAACGGCCCTGACCCTTTACTTGGCGATTTCAGGCGCGGCGGGTACGAGGACCGCGCGTTTGCCAATGAGTTGGCGCGGCGCGGGTTCGCCGTTTTGGTCCCCGACGTGTTCCTCTGGGGCAGCCGCGGTTTCCCGTTGGACGTCATGAGGAAGGTCATGTCGGCACCCCACTATGGCTGGATACCGCTAGAACCAGCCGGGGAGTTCACCGAAAGGACGCCAGTGGCTTCCCTCGCCGATGTGGAGATATACAACCGAATGGCGATGTTGCACGAGGACGTCGTCGTGAAGTATTGTGGACTGCTCGGGTCGACCCTCGCGGGGGTCGTGGCCTACGAGGATCGCGTGGCCCTCAATTACCTTAAGTCCCGTACCGATGTATTCGACGGCCGCACCGGCTGCATAGGGTGCTCCGGCGGAGGCTGTCGAGCTGCCCTGTTGAAGGCGACATCTGATGTGGATGTTGCAGTCATTGTCTGCATGATGTCGAGTTATCGTTATATGCTAGATCGTCATGTATCATGTCACACCTGGATGTTGTTCCCACCGGGGCTAGCGGCGCGATGTGACTGGCCGGATGTCGCTGCTTCGCGGGCTCCATCTCCGCTGATGGTGCAGTACGCCGAGGAAGATGAGCTGTTCCCGTTGGAGGGGATGCGGGCCGCCCACGACCGCATCTCGGCTCACTACAAGGCGGTGGGTGCACCACTCTCGTATATTGGCCAATTCTACCAAGGCGGCCATCGTTTCGATAAGGCAATGCAAGAAGCCGCCTTTGATCAACTAGCAGTTTGGCTCAAAGCATAACGCAGCTCATGACTTCGCCTGTTATGGCGCATTGTGCCCGTTTTTGGTAAGGATTGTTGACTGTCCGCGCCGAAAATGCCGACTACGCTATCTCACTCCGGAGGTGGCCACACCTTTCCTTTACGATGACAGTGCACTCTCCAATTTCCCTTGAAGAACAAATTCGTCTATTGCGACAATAGCAGCACCGATCGCCCCTGCCTGGTGGCCGAGGGTGCTTCCACAGATTGTTGTCGTAGACTGGGAAGCAGGAAAGGCGTTGCTGCTCATTCCCTCGTATACGTGGTCGATAAACCCTTGACTTATCTCTCCAAACCCAGCATCGATCACGATCACTGCCGGGTTCAACAGATTAGCCACTGCCGCAAACGCCGTCCCTAGATATTTGGCGCTCTCGGCTAGCACATCATTAGCCAACTCGTCACCTGACATAGCTGCTTCGTAGACCAAGCCGGGGGTGATCTGACTTAGCCGCTTACTCACAAGCTCTGCGATTACGGACCGACCGCCCCTTGCTCGTAGAGCCTCACGCGCCCTCCTAGCGACGGCGGGGCCGCCCGCGACTGTTTCTAAGCAGCCCTTGTGGCCACACTTACACCGTCGGCCACCGGGGTCGACAACGATGTGCCCGATCTCGCCGGCGGCTCCGCTCGCGCCCTCGTACAACAGGCCCCCAATCATGATGCCACAGCCCACACCTAGGCCCAACGAAACGTAGACCAGGCTCCTGTTACCCTTATTGGCGCCGTACCAGTACTCGGCCAGCGCACCAGCTCGGTTTCTATTGATAAGGAACACCGCGCTCGGGAGGCTGGGTTCAACGTTGTCTGCTAAGGGTACGTACCGCCATCCCAGGTTCTCCGCCAGGACCACACGTCTGCGTGTTGAATCAACGACCCCCGGCACTCCCACCCCGACACCCACGACATGGGCGGGCCCGAAGTCCGCCAGCACCTCTCCTACCGCCTCCACTAAGGTCCGCTGCGCGCCTTCCACGGTCGTACCCCGCAACGGAGTGATAAGGCTCCGCAGCGGCCGACCATGCAGATCGCACACGACGCTAATACAGTGTGCACCCGTAAGCTCGACGCCCACGGCCAGCCAATTCGACCCGCTCAACTCAAGCTTGATACGGCGGCGTCCTACGGAGGATTCCTCCGGGGCGGCGGCATCCTCCCGCACCAGGCCCTTTCCGATGAACTCCCTCACTAGCTCGGATACCGTTGCCTTACCGAGCCCAGTATCTCGGACCAGCTCGGTGCGAGATAGGCCGGGCGAGGCGCGCAAAGCCTCCAGCACCCGGAGCTGGTTTATGTTGCGGATGCTTCTGCCTGGCACAACGAGTCCCCCCGTGCCGTGGCCTCGGTACGCAAGAGCCTCCCTTTCTCGCAAACCAACCACCTCTTTTTACTTGGGACAGGCGACCGCAGGGAGCGCTGGTACGAACTGGCCAGAGCCCTGGGCACCAACCCTGCTTCGACTGGACGGCCAGGCATGCCACCCTGTCAACCCACGACGACTCTCCTTTCCGGCCCGTAGACTACAAGTTCGTGCGCTGACACTTTGGGAGCAACCGCGCGCGTGGCCGCATGTGCAGACCTCCTGATCGCAGGCGCTTAATGAGCCTATCCGACCCATTCATAGAGTGAGTGGTCCTCCTCACAAGTTTTCGCGTGAACCGCCCTGGCTTTCCCTGCGAGCGTCCCGCCAGGTGGATGGGTTGTTGAGGTGGAGCCCGCCCCGCACGCACCGTCGAGGACTTCCTCCGGCGTCCCGGTGAAAACGGCCGGTTGGGAGAGCCCGGCTATCGGAGCGGTTTTGGCTGGCGAGGTAACAGACTTGACCCCACTGGTCGGTTGAGGCCATATACGGAGCCGGCACCGCGTGAGAGGTTCGTCGGAAGTCTTTCCCTTGATGTAGGCGAAATCGGCCCGATCGCAAGGGCCGATGGTCTGAAGGTCTGGCCACCGGTCCTGGCGGCACAGCTTGAGGCGACTTTCGAGCTTTGATCCCGGCTGGTCCAGACGGGAGGTGTGCCCGTGCACGTGGACCAGGCGTAACGTCGGCCCTCGGTGCTCCAGGCGACCGACGCCGGCCCGACGGCTGGAGCCGTTGTCGGCCACCCGACCCTGTCGGCCTCGCCCCGGACCAGCCCCACCGGCACAGCTGTGCTCCGCTCGCCCCGGGCCGCCTTCACCTTGAGCCCCGGCAAGATGCCGACCTGGCCAAGCCCGGTCGTCCTCCTTGGTCCGTGGCTTCGTGCAGCCTGTCCCCTGTGCCGTTAGTTTTCGCGGGTACGGCCCGGGGCGAGAGCGGACGCCATGAGCAGGTCGACGAACGGCCCGGGCATCGCTGTGAGCGCCGGCGGCTTGCCCTTCTCACCGCGCAAGTCGGTCCAAGCGGCGAGGACGAGCGACTTGCTGCCGTCGTCGAAGACGAAGAGCAGCTTCTCTTGCCCGTTCCGGCGCAATTTGCCATCGAGTCTCAGAATCAGGGG
>PMLI01000031.1 GCA_003158835.1 Acidimicrobiaceae bacterium | reverse complement strand
TATTCCCACTTGTCGGGCATGGAGATCACGTCGCGATTGGAGACGTGGCCCCAGGTGGAATTGCGGCCCTGGCGCCTCTGCGCCGGGGGTGGCGGCTGTCCCGGGTCGCCGTCGAGCCAGCGCTGGACGTCGTAATGGTAGAACTGCTTGCACCACAGCATTCCCGCCGCCGCCTGGCGCAGGACCATGGCTTCGTCGCGGGTGACGTCGGTGGGCGCCACGGTGGCGTAGTAGTCGTCCGCTTCGCGCTGGCGCTTGGCTATGACCGCGGTGAAATCGCGGCCCAGATCCCCGGCCTCGGTACCAAAACGCAAACGGATTTGCACGCTGGCGCCCGGCGCCAGCTCGAGGTGGTAGCGCAGGGCGGCTTTGGTGCCGGTGTGGGCGGGGTTGACAGAGGCGCGGCCGTGGACGACGTAATCGGAGATGCCGTCTTTGGGGAAAGCGGGCCCGCTCCCGCCCCAAAGCTTTTGGGTGTTGGTGTCGTTGTCGCAGAACAAGGCTTCGGGCGGCTTGCCGTCCGGTCCCATCCCGGCGGCGAGGATGCGCCGGCCGAGCTTGTCGCATTGAACAGCCACGTTTGGCTGAGCGCCGTCCTGGAGGTAGAGGGACGGCCGCGTCCCGCCGAGCTGCCAGCTCCACCGGTTGCGGAACCAGATCGTGGGGAGCACGTCGACCGGGGCGGTCTCCGGTCCCGCGTTTTGCACGTCGATCTGCCACAAGATATCGTCGGTGCCCGCCTTCGCCCACGTCACGGTGACGGCGAAGAACCGGTCGGCATCGAAGATCCCGGTATCGATGAGCTCGTACTCGGGTTGTTCACGGCTGCGCCGGGCGTTCTCGGCCCGCAGGTGGTCGTAGGGGAACTCCGCCTGGGGGTAGTGGTAACGCCACCGGAGCCAGCTCGACGTGGGCGTGGCGTCCAGGTACCACCAACATTCCTTCACGTCTTCGCCGTGATTGCCCTGAGAGTTGGTGAGCCCGTACATCCTCTCCTTGAGGACGGGGTCCTGGCCGTTCCACAACGACAGGGCGAGGCACACCAGCTGCTCTTCGTCACAGATACCGCCCATGCCGTCCTCGTTCCAGCGGTAGGCCCGAGAAACGGCTTGCTCCCAAGGGAAGTAGGACCAGGCGTCGCCATCGGGCGAGTAGTCCTCCCGTACCGTGCCCCAGGCCCGCTCGGCCAAGTAGGGCCCCCATCTCCGCCACGGAGCCCCTTCCGCGTCGGCTTCTCGCAGGCGTTGCCACTCGGGAACCTCTGCGTTCGGACCGGGGCCAGTCGGTTGGCCGGAGGCGCTGCCCATGGCGGCTATCATCGCAGATCCGAGCCGAAACGCACGGAACTTTGGGGTACGGGACCGCTCCGGACGGCTCCTCAGGGGGCCGACGATATGAACATGCAGGGCAAATACTTGACTTTGCGTCCCACAACGTCTTTGATGATGTGTTTAGAAGTGCGAACCTCAACTTCCCCGCACGCCCTCAGGAGGTGGCGTTGAACAGATCTCAGTTAGTAGACGAGATTGCTAGTACGACAGGCCTAAGCAGGCGCCAGGCCGAGGAGTCCGTCGACGCGTTCGTCGGCATCATCGGCGACCAAGTCAGGTCCGGCACCAAGGTGACGATTTACGGTTTCGGTAGCTTCAACCCGACGTCACGCAAGGCCCGCACGGGTCGTAACCCAAGGACGGGCCAGCCCGTCAAGATCGCCGCTTCCAAGGGGATCCGTTTCAGCCCCGCTACCGGCTTTAAGGCTGACCTAAACCTGAAGAAGGCTGCCGGCCGCAAGGCGGCTCCGGCCAAGGCGGCTGCCGCCAAGGCAACCGCCGCTAAGGCAACTGCCGCCAAGGCAACGGCTTCACGAGCGACGGCGGTCAAGGCCGCTGCCACTAAGGCGCCGGCCGCCAAGGCAAATGGTCGCGTCGCCAGTCAAGCCGCCGCCACCAAGGCGGTCAAGGCCACCAGAGCCGGCAAGGCCGCTCCGGCCAAGGCAAACGGCCGCAAAACCGCTGCTGTCGAAAAGGCAACCGCGCCCCGGCCGGTCGGCCGGCCTAAGAAGGCGGCCGTGACCGTCGCTGCCGCGCCCGCCAAGAAGGCTGCGGCCGCCAAGGCCACCGCCAAGACGGTGACGGCCAAGAAGGCCGTCCCCGCCAAAGCCGCGCCCGCCAAGGCTTCGGCCAAGAAAGCTGCCGTCGCGCCCGCCGCCAAGGCGAGCAAAGCCGGTAAGGCTCCCGCAAAGTCGGGCCGGGCCACCAAGAAGTAACACCAATCTGACGGCCCCCGGGCGCCCCGCCTCCGGCTAGGGCGTCACTGCCGTCATGTCGGAAGGGAAATCCACGTCCCAGGCCAAGCCTGGGTCGTGGATTACCCGCCAGGCAAGGCCCGTGCGTTGGGCCTCTTGCTTGTGCCGTGAGAATGACCCGGGACCGTAGGCGAAACGGAACCCGCACCCCGCCGGCAGGCTGATCACGTTGGTACCTTCTTCGCTCCGGTCGGGGACCAATGCAATCCCTTGCACCTCTGCCAATCGCGGGATGTCATGGGCCAGGGGAAGGTCGGCGTGGGCCACGACAAAGCGTTGGTAGCCTTCTGCCCCCAGCAGGGTAACGGCTGCGTTTACGGCCCCATTCAGGCCCAGTCCGGGCTCCGGTAGCGGGCGGGCGCCCTGGTGTCGCGCCCACGTGGCCACGTCCTCGTCGTCACAGACGACCACCACTGGTAAAGGCGCGGCGGCGGCCAGGACGTGTTCGGCCATTTTCCGGGCCAGGGCGGCCCGCTGTTCGGGCCCGAGCACCGGTGCCAGGCGCATCTTGGCGTGGGCAAAAGCCTTTACGGGCACGACCACCACGGCCCGGTGGCCAGAGGTCGCAAGGTATTGGTCAATGGGGCGCCGTTGGTCAAAGGCACGTCCGGTCACGGCCTCGCCGCCGCAGCCTGGGCCGCCGCAGCCTGGGCCGCCGTAGCCTGGGC
>PMLI01000469.1 GCA_003158835.1 Acidimicrobiaceae bacterium | reverse complement strand
CCCGGCGGGCAGTACCGGACAGGCCTCTTCCAGGCCAGTGAGCTCGGAGCCTCCTGTGCCGTCAAGCGCCCCGGCCCCGCGCCCGGACATTGAGGAGGAGGCCTCGGCCCCCGCCCTGCCCCCGGGCTCGGTAAGAACGGCGGTTTCGCCAACTTTATTGGTGCTGGCGCCCCTTCGGGCCCCGGGGACGGGCCGCCACGGCCCGCTACTGGGGCGGCCCCGGGAAAGCCCCCAGAGGAACAAGGTGGCGTGGTTGGAGGTGCTGGCCGTGTTCCTCCTCTCGCTCGCCCTGGCCGTGGCTTGGTGGCACAAGGCATGGCAGTCCCCCGCCGTCACCCAGATCGGCGGAGCGGGCGACGCGGACGAGTACTCCTGGTTCTTTTCCTGGATGCCGTTCGCCATCGGGCACGGTCTCAACCCGCTGGTGAGCACCTACGTCAACTTCCCCAAAGGGGTAAACCTGATGTGGAACACGTCGGTGCTGCTGCCGAGCTTCTTGATGGCACCGGTCACCGTCGTGTTCGGGGCCGCCTTTTCTTACAATGTCGTGCTCACCCTGGCGCCCGCGCTCAGCTGCGCTTTCTCCTACCTGGCCTTCCGGCGCTGGACCGGAAAGGTGGCGTCCCTGGCGGGCGGCCTGGTGTTCGGTTTTTCGCCCTACGTAACCTCGCAGTCCGTCGGCCACCTGGCGCAAGTGCTGACCGCCAGTGCGCCCTTGTTGCTCATCCTCCTGGACCGCCTGTTGGTGGTCCAGGATGCCAACCCCTGGCTGGAGGGACTGCTCCTGGGCCTGCTGGCCTGGGCCCAGCTCCTCACCGGGGAAGAAGTCCTGGCCCTGGAGGCGATAACCGCCGTCATCGCCGTGGCCGTGCTGTCCCTCCTGCACCGCAGGGCCGTCGCCGCCCACCTCCGTTACGCCTGGAGGGGCCTGAAGGTGGCGGCCGGCTCGTTCATCGTGCTGGCGACGCCCTTTCTCGCCTTCCAGTACTTGGGCCCCGGTCGCGTCCAGGACGTCCACCCCCCCGACACCTACGTCAGCGACTTGTTGAACTTCGTCGTCCCCACCAATATCACTCGCCTGGCCCCGGCCGCGGCCCTGCGGGTGAGCCAGCACTTCACCGGGAACGGCTCGGAGCAGGGTGCCTACATCGGCATCCCGCTGCTGATCTTCCTCGCCATCAGTCTCTTCCTGGTCCGCAAACGGGGTATCACCTGGGTGGCACTGGCGACGGCACTGGGCGCCGGCCTGCTGTCCATGGGCTCGACTCTCCACGTGGACGGCCAGCGCCACCTCACTTCCTTCCTCCGTCTGCCCGACTTCGTGCTGCAGAAGCTGCCTTTCCTCCACAACCTGCTCCCGGACCGGTTCGCGTCCATGATGTTCCTGGGGATAGGCCTCCTGCTGGCCCTGGGCCTGAACGAGCTCAAGCGCCTGAAAACGCCGCTCCAGGTGGGCGGGACCACTTTGGCGGTTGTGGGCCTTGCCTTTCTTTGCCCCATCATCAACTACCCGGCCTCGGCCAGCCCCATCTTCACCGCCTTCCACACGGGTTGGGCGTGCCCGGCCCATGGGGCCGGCCGCGGTGGCTCCCACCCACCGGTGGTGCTCATGCTGCCCGCGGTGGACGAACTGGATCTGCGCTGGCAGGCCGAGTCCAGGTTCTGTTACGCGATGCCGAGCGACACGGGCATGACGGGCACCAACTCGGGCGATATCAGCCGGTTGCACATGTTGTTGACGGTAGGCGACCCGGGCGCGCCCATGCCGGCCATCACCCCGGCCGTAAGGGCCGAGGCGGCCGCCGACATCCAGGCCCTGCACGTGACCGAGATCTTGGTACCGCCCGAGTCCCCGGCCGTCCCCTTGTGGACGCCACAGGGCCAAGCCGAGATGGTGGTCTGGGTACAGCAGTTGTTGGGCCAGGAACCCGAGCAGAGCCTGGACCCCTACATCAGCTACGTGTGGAAGCACCTGCCCTCTGTCGCCGACATCGCCTCGGGCCACGTAGGCACTTTTTCCGGCTCAACGCAGCCTCCCAGCTGAGGCCTTGCCACCCGAGACGGAAGGTATTCTCATCAAGTGCGCCGGCTCGTCGGGGGCCGAACGGAGCGGGGCCGGGGCAGGACGGCACAACGCTAACGCTCAACCTGCTCGCGGTGGTGATCTCCCTGTAGCGGTTGCGCCATTGCGCGGCCGGTATAAGCCTGCGGCGTCGGCTACGGGCGATGCGGCAGCGCTCGCGCTCGGAGGCGCCTCCCCAGACTCCGTGCTCGATGCGGTGTACAAGCGCGTACTCCAGGCACGGCCCCCTTACAACGCACTCGGCACAGTAGCGGCGGGCGACCTCGCCCCCGACCGACGGAGGACTTGCCGGACCGAGCGAACAGTCCCCGGTGCAGCGCGGGAAGCCACGATTTCTGCCAGGAACGCTTTCACCGCCGGTTGGTCGATGCGGGCCACCTGCCTCTCGGCGAACGCTGCCTCGCCTTTCTCCTAATCGAGCGGCGTCATTCGCCGGCCGAACGCCAACGTGCTGCCTGTATAAGTCACCGTGAACCCGGCCGTGCTAAGGGCTGACGGCGTCGAAACCTGGGGGTGGGGGCCCGTCATGCCGAGGCCGCTGAAGACGACGGGAGGGCTGTACGGAGCGAGGGCGACCGTCCGGCACCGGGCCCGGCACTCGGTCGTGGCCTCCACGATCCACTCGGCGGAAGACCCGGGACCGCTGTACGGCTCGGGCGGTGTGGTAAAGCTCTGGTTGTCCGTGTCGTCAGTGAGGTTTATCGCCCAGGTCGTACCGCTCAGTTGCCAGATCGTCACCGTGACCTCGTCGCCCGGCTTCACGTTCACCGACGAGATGTTTCACGTTCCAAAGCGTCGTCGAAGAGGTCGTCTGCGACGAGCTCGGCCGTGATCGTTACCAACGCCGCCGCGAGGAGACCCCCGAGGGCTACCGCAACCCGCCGCCGGTCCGTGCAGTGCAAATACCGAAGAAAGCAGTTGGTCGAAGGACGCTCGGAGTGCCCACCGTCGCTGACAGAATTGCCCAAACCGTAGTCCGAAATTACCTTGAGCCTGAGGTGGAGCCGCTTTGCCACCCAGACTCTTATGGCTATAGGCCGGGCCGCTCTGCACATGACGCACTGGCAGTATGCCGAGAGCGTTGTTGGAAGTTCGACTGGGTGATCGACCTGATGCTCAAAGCGGTGTCGAAGCACACGGGCCTGAGGTGGGCCCTCCTCTATATAGAGCGTTGGCTGAAAACCCCGCTCCAAAGAGAGGACGGCACCTTGGTAAAACGAGAGCGCGGGGCCCCACAAGGGTCCGCGATTGCACCCCTATTGGCTAACCTCTTCCTCCACTATGCGTTCGATATGTGGATGTACCGGAACTTTCCCGCTTGCCCTTTTGAAAGATATGCGGACGACGGGGTGGTCCATTGCAAAAGTGAAGCCGAGGCCCGTACGGTCTTGGAAGTCCTCTCAACGCGGATGGCGCAGGTCGGCCTGGAGCTACACCCGGACAAGACGCGCATCGTGTACTGCAAGGACGCAAACCGCAGTTGCTCTCATGAGCACGAGCAGTTTGACTTCCTCGGCTACACGTTTCGTCCGCGGATGGCGCGGAGCCGAAGCGGCGGCTTCTTCGTCAGCTTCTGCCCGGCCGTCGCCGACGACGCTGTCAAGGAGATCGGTCGCACGATCAAACGCTGGCGGCTGCACCTGCGCAGCGGACTCACCCTCACCGACCTCGCACGAGCGATCAACCCGATCGTGCGAGGCTGGATCAACTACTACGGGCGCTTC
>PMLI01000476.1 GCA_003158835.1 Acidimicrobiaceae bacterium | reverse complement strand
CACCGGGGCAGGGAAGGCACCCGAAGCCGATGTATCAGCTTGGGTTGGGTAACTGGTGTGCGTCACTGCTCAATGTTCTAGCGTAACCGGAGCTCTCAGTGCCCGATCTTGTGGGGGGGGGCGAAGGCGGTCTCGGTGGCAGCGCTTACCTTTTAGCGGGTGGCGTGGGCGAGGTAGGGGCCTACGTTGGCTGAGGTGACGAAGCCGAGGCCGGTGTTGGTGTCGCACGGCTGCATCAAACCGGCGGAAATTTGGTAGAGGAACATCTGGATGACCGGGACGAACCCCTGGAGGTAAGCCTGCTGGTCGATGCTGAAGGCGAGGGAGCCCTTCTGGACCTGCTGGAGCACAGGGATCCCGACGTCCCAACCGGATCCGAGGACCTTTCCGGCCAGGTTGTTCTTCTCGATGAGGGTGGCCACGGCGATGGAGTCGCCGGAGTCCACCGAGTAGAGGAACTTCACGTTCTTGTGGCCTTCCCACCACGCTTGCACGGCGGTGAGCTCGGCTGCCTGAAGGGCACCGCCGGCTACGACCTTGGTCTCCAGGCCGGCTTCCTTGAAGACGGGCAGAGCGCCGTCGATACGGGGCTGGATGTTGCCCGAGCCGGGGGTGGCGATGACCATGCCCACCAGGCTGCCCTTGGGGACCAACTTCACGATGCGCGCGGCTGCGGCCGCGCCGGCGCTGGTGTTGGACTGGCCGATGTAGCACATGCGGTCGTTGCCCGGCTCGTCGGCGTTGTAGGAGAGCACCGGGATGCCTTGGTTGAGGGCGTTGTCGGTCGGGGTGTTGAAGGCCACCGGGTCGATGAGGCACACGGCGATGCCATTAACCTTGGCGGCGATGGCCTGGTCCATGGCCGTGACCATCTCCGAAACGATGGAGTTCTGGGAGCCGGTCCACTGCGCGGTCGGGATCCCCAGGAGGTTGCAGGCGTCGGCGAGCCCGTAGCGGGTGGCTGTGAAGAACGTGTTGGTGGTGACGTGGTTGACGAAGCTGAAGCGGTAGGAGGGGTGGCTCGCGAACATCGGGACGGTGCTGTCCTTGAAGGCCTGCGCGCTTGCGCCCCTCTCGGTGAGGACTTCGGTGAAGGCGCCCATAAAGGGCACAGCCGCCGCGGTCAGCCCGGCGTTGCGCAGGAACCTTCTCCTGGACGCGTCGTATTTCTTGGGATCTACTTCATGGGGTTCTGTAGACATTTCTTACCCTTTCCCCTAGCCGCCACGCTGGGTGGCAGCGCCGCTGTTGCCAGGCGTCCTCGCCCCGGCTGTTGGACAGCGGGGGCGGTCAGGACCGCCCGTATATGTCGCCGGAAGGTTAGCGCTCACAGGGCACCGCCGCAAGGAGCCCCCCGGATTTCGTACAAACCCGACCAATATCCCCCAACCCGGCTCACACAGCGGTGGGAGCGGTCACCGGCCGGCGTACCCCGGGACCACCCCCGCCGCCCCTCGCCAAGCCGGCTACGGGTCGCTCCGGGTGGCTATGACAAGCTCCCTGACCTGGCTTTCCAGCAGGCGCCGCGCATCCGGGGGCAGGGCGTCGTCCGACACCAGGACGTCGACCTCGGACAGTTCCGCCATGGTGCAGAGGGCCGTGGTACGCCATTTGGTGTGATCGGCCACGACCACCAACTTCCGGCACCGGGAGATGAACGCCCGGTTGGTCTCCGCCTCCGAAATGTTCGGAGTTGTGAGCCCGGCGACGGGGTCCATCCCGTGCACGCCGAGGAACAGCATGTCGAAATAGAGCGAGCGGATGGCGGCGTCCGCAGTCGGGCCGACCAGGGCATCGGAGGGCGTGCGGAACTCACCGCCGGTGAGTATCACGGTCGTCCCCGCCCGTCCCCCCTGCTGGAGCTCGTGCCAGACGTTCATGGAGTTGGTCACCACTGTGATCTGCTCGGTGCGGGACAACTCGCGGGCCAATGCCCAGGTGGTGGTGCCGGCCGAAAGTGCGATGGCTGACCCCGGCTTCACGAGCCGGGCCGCGTGTTCGGCAATGGCCGACTTCTCGGGCTGCTCCCTGAGCGCCTTCTTTTCGAAACCAGGCTCTTCGGTCCCCCGTTGCGCCAGCACGGCACCGCCGTGCACGCGCTCGATGAGGCCCTCGCGCTCCAGGGCGTCGAGGTCCCGGCGGACAGTCATCTCCGACACGAGGAAGGTCTCGCTCAGTTCGGTCAGACGAACTCCACCCTTGGCCTGGAGCTCCTCCAAGATCTGTTTGCGCCGCATGCGGGCTAACACCTAAGGCCTCCCTTCGGCATCAACGCCGCGCCGGCGAGGAAGGGGAACGGCCGGTCGGCGGGCTGAACGCGGCAACCATACTCCTGGCCACCGGGGCGTCAGACGGCCAACTCTCGCAGCCGGGCCGCCGCCGCTTCCGGGACGATGTCGTTGGCGAACGCCCCCATCCCCGACTCCGACCCCGCCAAGAACTTCAGCTTGTCGTTGGCGCGCCGCAGAGTGAACAGCTCGAGGTGAAGGGCGAAATCCTCTCGCCCGGCGCGTACCGGCGCCTGGTGCCATCCCGAAATGTAGGGAGCTGGTTTGTCGAACAGTTGGGCGAAGCGGCCGAAGAGGTCATGGAGGACCTCGGGGAGCTCGGCCCGGGCGGCGGGTGGCAGGCTGGCCAGATCTGGGACGCGCTGGTTGGGGTAACAGTGAAGTTCGTACGGCCACCGGGCGGCGTGGGGCACGAACGCCGTCCAATGGCCGGTGGCCAGGACCAGGCGCGAGCCCCCGGCGCGTTCGGCCGCCAGCACGTCGTCGAAGAGGTTGCGCCCGTACCGCCGCCGGTGCGCCTCCGCCGTCTTGAGCACCCTTTCGGTCACGGGTGTGATGAAGGGATAGGCGTAGATCTGCCCATGGGGATGGGGTTGGGTGACCCCGATCTCCCGGCCCCTGTTCTCAAAACAGAACACCTGCTCCACCCCGCCGCCCGCGCCAAGTTCGCAGGTGCGGTCCGTCAGGGCGTCCAGCACCAGGTCGATACGCTCGGGTTTCAGCTGGTAGAAGGCCGCATCGTGGTCGGCGGTGTAACAAACCACTTCGCAGCGCCCGGCACCGGGGGCCGCGACCAGCAAACCGGCTCCGGGGGTGCTCAGCAGAGCCGTCCCCGGTGCACGATGGGCCGGCCCGGCCGCGCCCGTCCCGGGGAGTGGCGACGCCAGCGCCGGGAACCGGTTTTCGAACACGACGACCTCGTAGTCGCGCTCCGGCACCTCGGTCAGGCGCTCTTCGGTGGAGGGGCACAAAGGGCAATCCTGCGCGGCCGGAAGGTACATCCGGTCCTGGCGATGTGAGGCGTACATGACCCACATGCCCATCAGCGGGTCATAGCGGAGCTCTGACGAAACCGCTACGGGACCGATGTCACGGCGGTCCTCGGCGCCGCGGGGCGCGCTCGCGACAATATCGTAGTAGATGATCTCGCGACCATCAGCGAGTCGCTTGCTCGTCTTCCTCACTTCAGCTGGCTCCTCACGGAGGTTCCCTTAAGGCAACCCTAACGCTCGGCTACCAGTATCTACCACATCCTGTCATATGCCAAGCCGGGGTTCAAGGCTGCCTCGGGCCTTGTGCGGCGCCCAGGAGGTCGTCGAGACCGAAGACGGACCTGACTGTCAACCCGGCCCCCTCGAGCTTGTCCGGACCGGCCGCCGACCGGGCCCGGCGGTCTATCACGCAAAGGACCGTGCCGACCAGCGCGCCCCGGGCACGGAGCTCTTCTGTCGAGGACACCACCTGCCCACCGGTCGTGATGACGTCCTCCACGACGAGGAGGCGACGGCCCGCCACGTCGGGCCCTTCTGCGAGCCTCGCCGTCCCGTAGGTCTTGGCCTGCTTGCGGACGAGCACCTGGGGTACCCCTGTGACCAGTGAGAGGGCGGTCGAGATGGGCACGCCGCCCAGCTCCAGGCCGGCCAGGATCTCGGTCCCGGGCGGGATGAGGGGGGCGGCCAGATCTGCCACCGCCCTCAGCAGGACCGGGTCCGCCTCGAACTGGTACTTGTCGAAGTAGAAGTCGGTCACCTGGCCCGAGCGCAACACGAAACGGCCGCTCAGGTAGCAAGCCTGCTGCACCCGGCGGGCTAGCTCTGCCCTGTCCACCCGACCATCATTTCCCTGGAACCGATCGACAACACCGAGTCTTCGGACCATAGGCACAACACCGACCCCGAGCACCTGGATCTCGACACGTAGCCCTCGCGTTCCCCAGTCCCACGACCAACTGCACCCGACTAGTCCTTGGCGGCATGATAGTGCCCGGGGCCCCGGCCCGGTCTGGTGCCACGAACGCGAACGGCCCGGGCCGGTCTTTGCGCCCCCCGGACGTAACCTGTCCGGGGCATGGCCCCTGGGACTGAAGGAAGGTCACATGACGAAGGACGTAGACGCACTGACCGCACCGCTCTCCGGTGGCGGCCGCATCCCTTTACTGGGTTTTGGGACCTGGCAACTAGAGGGAGCTGAGGCGTACGAAGGAACGCGAGCGGCACTGGAGATCGGGTACCGGCACATCGACACCGCCACGGGTTACTCCAATGAGGACCGCGTCGGCGCCGCCCTGCGGGACAGCGGCGTCGAGCGCAACGAAGTCTTCGTTACGACAAAGTGCCCGCCCGAGCGGGCCGGGCAGGAGCTGAAGACGTTGGAGGAGAGCCTGAGCGCGCTGGGTCTCGAGTTCGTCGACCTCTGGCTCGTCCACTGGCCGCCCAACGGCCAGGCCCGGCCCTCGACCTGGAGGCAGTTCATCGCCGCGGCCGAGGCCGGCAAGGTCCGGTTCATCGGCGTGAGCAACTACAGCATCACCCAGATCGACGAGCTCATCGAGGCCACTGGGCAAGGCCCGGCCATAAACCAGATCCCGTGGAGCCCGTTCCTCTACGACCCGGCGACGGCAGCTGCCCTCAGCGACCGCGACGTCGTCCTCGAGGGTTACAGCCCGTTGAAGCGTAGCAACCTCGGGCACCCGCTGCTGGCGGAGATGGCTCGTACTTACGGTAAGACGCCTGCTCAGATCGTGCTCCGGTGGCACCTGGACCATGGGTTTGTGGTCATCCCGAAGTCGGCCCGGCGCGAACGCATCCAGGAGAACTTCGACCTGGGTGGGTTCCAGCTGACGGAGGAGGAGGTGGCCCGCCTCGACCGCGTGAAGGGGGGCGGCCGCTAACGCCGCGTTGGGTGGT
>PMLI01000189.1 GCA_003158835.1 Acidimicrobiaceae bacterium | reverse complement strand
GAGCTTGGCGACCTTCAGCTCGGGGTCGCCGATCAGTGGGTAATTCATCTTGCAGTTCTGCGTTTCTTCGATGTCGCGCGTCCAGCGGTCGTGATCGCCGACCGGGTCGATGCTCAGGCCGATGACCTTGGTGTTGCGCTTGTCGAACTCGCCCTTCAGGGCGGCGACGCGGCCGAGCTCGGTGGTGCAAACCGGGGTGAAGTCGGCCGGGTGGGAGAAGAGCACCGCCCAGCTGCCCTGTTTCCAATCGTGGAAGTGGATGTGGCCTTCCGTCGTCTCCGCCTCGAAGTCGGGAGCGATGTCAGCAAGTCGCAAAGTCATAGGTGGTTTCCTCCTGGCATGTGCCTGCAGTCCGGGGACCCACCATAGTCATGGAATAGGTTCAGATCTGTGGAGATGCCGCCAAAATTGTAAGTTGCAGTTGTGTGACTTGGGAACCCCGGGAGCCGCGCCAGTGAAGCAGACCCCTACACAACGGGCGGACGGGAGCGGCCCTGTCCGCCGCGACCTGGCGGCGGAGTTCCGGACGACCTTCGGCCGCTCACCGGAGGTGGGCTGGAGCGCGCCCGGGAGAGTCAACATCATCGGCGAGTACATGGACCTCAACGAGAGCTTCGTACTGCCCATCGCCATCTCCCTGACGACGCGCACCATGGCGGCGGCCCGAGCGGACCGGGCACTGGTGATGCGCTCGTTCCACTCAGACGCGGGGGACGGCCCCGGCCCCGTCGTGGTGCCGCTCGACAACGCCGCGCTCCCCGCTGGATGGGCCGCCTACCCCGCCTCTGTCGCCTTGGCTCTCGAAGCCTCCGGCTACCCGGTCCCGGGTGCGGACCTGCTGATAGATAGCGACGTCCCCGTCGGCGCCGGGTTATCTTCCTCGGCCGCGCTCGAGTGCAGCGTGGCCGGCGCCCTTTGCACCCTCGCCGGTCTCGACCTGCCTCCAATGGACCTGGCCCGACTGGCGCGACGGGCCGAGAACGACTTTGTCGGAGTGCCGTGCGGGATCATGGACCAGGCCGCCTCCATGTGTTGCCGGGACGCCCGCGCCCTGCTCCTGGACACGCGGGACCTCGCGGTGCAGCAGGTGCCCTTCGACCTGGACGCGGCCGGCCTCGGGCTGCTCGTGGTCGACACCCGTGTCAAGCACGAGCTCGGGAGCTCGGCGTACGCGCTCCGGTGGGAGGCGTGCCAGCTGGCCGCGAAGACCTTGGGGGTGCGCGCCCTGCGGGACGTGCCCGCCGACCAAGCCGAGGCCTCGTTGAGGTCACTGGCCGGGGTATGGGACGGCGAAGTGCTCAAGCGCGCCCGTCACGTGCTCACCGAGCAGGCCCGGGTCCTGCGGGTGGTGGATGTGCTCAGGGCCGGGCACCCGGCCGCCATGGGCCCGGAGCTCTTCGCTGGTCACGCGTCGCTGCGGGACGACTTCGAGGTGTCGTGCGCCGAGCTCGACGCCGTGGTGGAGGCGGCCGCCGGGGCGGGGGCCCTGGGGGCCCGGATGACGGGGGCCGGTTTCGGAGGCTCGGCCATCGTGCTCGGGGAGCGGGAGAGCCTCGGGGCCATCGAGGTCGCCGTCCGGGCCTCGTTCGACGACCATGGCTTCGCCGCCCCCCACTGCTTCCCCGTCACGGCGTCGGCGGGCGCCTACCGGACGCTATGAGCCGCTCAAGAGCCGGGGAACCCGCGCCGCAGCTCGTTTAGGTCGGCGGCGCCCTCCGTCTTGACGTCAGGCGGGGTGTGGTCCGGGTCGAGGCGCCCGTGCCCCAGCCGCACCAGGGCCGTGGCCGGCAGGTGCAGGGCCCCGTCCGCCCGCCCCATGTGCTCGCTGGTGCTGACCTGGTCCTCGATGGACAAGAGGAAGTGGCTACACGGTGGCCCCGGGGAGGTTTTCTCGCGTTCGCGCCATCCGGTCGAGGTCGTTGGTACGAACACATGAGACCGTCGTTGGTACGAAGACCTGAAAAGGAGAGCAAAATGCCTGGTATTTCCCGTCGTCGCTTTCTCCGCGACGCCTCCTTGGGTACCGCCGCCGTGGGCGCCCTGGCCGTTGTGGGCCCCTCGGCTCTCGGAACCGTCACGGCGACGAGCGCGTCTGCCTCGCCTCTTGGCGCCGGTGCCGCCTCGCGCGACTTGAGCTCGGCCACGTCTCGCGCCACGGGGGCCGACGTGATGGCCCACGTCGCCGACGACAGGTCCGGCACCATCTCTCTCTACTCCGGGACCACAAAACTCACCTTCCAAGACCGCGCCCTGGCCGAGGCACTGCTGAGGACCATCCGGTGAACCCGCTGAGTACGCCCTGGATTATCCCCTGCCCCGTACGGGCTCAAGCCGAGGAGAGCTGAGCAATGTCATCGCACAGAGAAGCACCCGGGACGTCCAAGGACCCGGTGGTCGACAGCACCGACCTTTACGCGTTCGTCAGTCCCGACAAACCCGGCACCGTAACCATCCTGGCCAACTACGTCCCCCTGCAGGACCCGGCTGGTGGGCCTAATTTCTTCGAGTTTGGCGATGACGTCCTATACGGGATCCACATCGACAACAACGGCGATGGTGTGGCTGAAGTGACTTACAACTTCCACTTCAAGACCGAGACGGTCGACCCCAATACGTTCCTTTACAACACGAGCACGATCAAGCCCCCGGCCCCCGGCAGCTCGACTTATGCCAATTTCAACCGGCCGCAGACGTATTACGTCACCAAGGTGG
>PMLI01000248.1 GCA_003158835.1 Acidimicrobiaceae bacterium | reverse complement strand
GATCTGCTAGGAGCCTTCGGCCTTGGGGACCGTGTCGACGATCAGGACCGAGCAGTTGGCGTGGTGGGCCACCGAGTTGGGTACGCTGCCGAGCACGCGGCGCACCCCCTTCATGCCCTTGTTACCTACCACGATGAGATCAGCGCCGATCTGGTCGGCCACACGGACGATGGCGTCGGCGGCATCACCGGCGGCGGGGTAGTACCTGGCTTCGAGCCCGGCCCTGGATATGCCGGCGCGCAGGTCCGCCAGCAGCAGGTCGGCCGGGTCGGTTATCCGGTCGAAGAACTCGTCGGGCAGCTTGTCGCCGCGCCCGGGCTCCGGCTTGTAGGCCGTGACGACGTGCAGAGTGCCGCCCACGGCCTTAACCAGCTCGACCGCGGTGGCCACGGCCCGTGACGCGGTTACGGAACTGTCGGCGGCGACAAGAACGGTCTCGAACATCACACCTCGCCTTTGTGCGCCATTTGGTCATCGAAACGTTATCGCGGGGACCATTTCGGGATCAATCCTTGGCAACCGAGTTGGTGCCTTGCGCTCAGTCTCATGAGTGAGGGCTACCCGGGCACGGCGCGCCGACGGGCGGCTAAGCCGCCACTCTCCCGCACGGGGAAACATCGTACCCGGCGATGGCACTGAGCTGGGCCGGGAGCTCACTGCCGGCCAGGACGTCGAGCAGCGCCCGTACCTCCGGCGTGCCGAGGAGCGAGCCCGGGATCCACAACTCGCAGATCTCCTCCTGCCACGGGACAAAGCCGAGCCCGTAGGCCAATGCGGCCGGTTCGCTGGCCACACCCACGTCGGCCAGGCCGGCCGCGATGGCCGAGCTGACCAGCAGGTGGGCGGTGCAGGAGCTCTCGTAGCCGGCGACGGCGCTCCCATCCACTCCGAGCTCGTCAAGCGCCTTGTCGAGCAGCCGGCGCGCCTCCGAACCCGGCTCGCGGTTGGCGATGCGAAGACCGAGGTCGATCGCGTCTGACAGGCTGCGCACCCGGCCGGCATGCCGGGACGACACCACCAACCCTTCCCTCCACGCCGCGAAGCCGACGACCTCGTGAGAGGCCGGCCGGCGCGCCGGCTCGTCGCCGCGGCGGTGGACTGCGCTCACGTGGACGAGCCCGGCCCCGGCCAGTTCGGTCCCGGTGGAATTGCCACAGTTCCACCACACCAGCCCCACCGGCGGGCGGTGGCGCTCCAAAGGCCCGGCCAGCAGGGCCAGGGCCGGGTCACACCCGGCCACCGCCAGCGCCGGTCCCGGTGCCACGAAGCGGCGCGCCTCGATATAGGAGCCGGCCGCCGCCGTCATTGCCCCTCCCACCTCGGCCAGAGCCGGGCGGAAACCGGCCAGCAACGCGTGGTCGCCCTCGAGCGGGAACGCCACCGGTTCGCCGTCGATAGCCGACAGGAGAAGCCGGGCCGGCCGGCGGGTACCGACGACGAGCCGGGCCGGCGCCGGAGGGTACCTGGGGGCGGCGCCGAAGAGCTCCTCGACGCTCGAGCCCAGGGCGGCGGCGATGCCAAAGGCGACTTCAAGCGACGGCAACCAGCGCCCCGACTCGATCCCCGAGATGGTCTGGCGGGTAACCCCCGCCTGGTCGGCCAACGCGGCCTGGGACAGGCCATGGCCGAGCCGGGCCAGGCGAAGGCGTTCGTCTATCCTGCCGGTCGAGCTCACCCGGATTTCCATGGCAGTCAGGATGGCACGATCGGAGGGTCGAGCACAGTGAGGGTGCACTCGGTCCCGGCGGTGGGAGCCTCGTCGAGGTGCACGATGATCGGCTCGCCCGTGCTCAGGCTCAGGGTGCTTTCGTACCTCGGGCCATAGGGGACCGAGGACCGGACCGTCCCGGTGAACACGACCCCACGGTCCGCCAGGGCGCCCGGAACGGCCCGGTCCGGGTGGATGGCGTACAACTGACCGTTCCCGGCCGGCGCCGGCACAAAGCCCCCGTACCCGACGAGCTCGGCCACCCGGCGGCACGTCGGGTGCAGGACCACGTCGTGGCTCTGGCCCATCTCCAGCACCTGGCCCCCATCGATGATCCCCAGCCGTCCCCCGAAGGACTGTGCCTCCGACAGGTCATGGGTCACCAGGATCCCGACCGCGGCCCGCTCCTGGACGGTGTCGAGGACCAGCTGGCGAAGCCCGGCCCGGGCGGCCACATCGACGGCCGAAAGAGGCTCGTCGAGCAGCAACACCCGGAACGGGCTGGCCAACGCCCGGCCCAGGGCGACACGCTGGCGCTGGCCGCCCGATAGCGCCACCGCCCCTGCGTGCCCCAGCGGGCCGAGCCCGAGACCGTCGAGCAAAGCCGCCACCGAGCTCGGACGGCCCTGTGCCCCGTACGCCACGTTCTGGGCGGCGCTGAGATGGGGAAAAAGGGTGGTCGGTTGGCGCACCAGGGCTACCTGGCGTCTGCGGGGCGGCAGCACCGCCTCCCGACCGGCCCGTCCCGCCACCAGCGCCCCGCAGATACGCACCGTCCCGCGGCTCAGTCTGGTAAGCCCGGCGATGGACTCGAGGATGGTGGTCTTGCCGGCGCCCGATGGGCCGAAGAACGCCAGCCGTTCGCCTTCGGCCAGTTCGAAGCGCGCCTGCACCGTGACCGCCCGGCGCTTCACCTCGATGTCCACTTCGAGCAAGGGCCCCACAGGCGCGCTCACGTGAGGTCCAGGCCGGAAGTCCGGCTGCGGGCTCGGGCACTCCACAGATAAGCCAGGACCGGGAGGGGGAGCGCGGCCACCACCAGTAGGAGGGCGAAGGGGAGCGCGCCCGACAGCCCGTACTCCTGCATGGAGATGAAGATCTGCAGGGGCAGGCCGCGGGGGAAGTAGGCGATGATGACGACCGCTCCGAAGGCGCCCATCGCCCGCGCCCACGCCGTGGCCAGGCCCATCGCCAGCCCGGGCGCCGCCAGAGGGAGCGTGATGCGCCGGAACGCCTGTACCGGGCGGTCGCCCAGCAACATGGCGTCCTGCTCGACCCGTACGTCGACTGAGGCAAAGGCGGCGTGGGCACCGAGGATGTAGAAGGGGCCCGCTTCGTAGAACTCGGCCACGACGAGCGCGAAGAAGGTGTTCGTCCCGGTCAGGTGCACATGCGCTAAGAGGTTACCGAGCGTCCCCTGGGGACCGATGAGGAAAACGAGCAGGAGCCCGATCACGAGCGGAGGCAGCATAAGAGGCAGGATGACGCCCAGCTCGACGACCCTCGGCACCGGCAAACGGCCGCGGGCGAGCAGGTAGGCCAGGGGCGTGCCCAGCACCACCACGACACCGAGGGCTATCGCGCTGGCACCGAGCGAGACGTACAACGGGCCCAGCGCACCGGCCGGGCCCAGGGAAGCCCGGACCGAACGGGGCGAGACGCGACTGACCAGGACGGCCAGGGGACCGAGCAACGCCAGCCACACGAAGGCCGACCCGGCCAGGGCCAGCACGGTCGAGGCACGAGCCGCAAAGCGCGCCGGCGCGGCCACGACCGTGATCGCGCCGGGAACGACGCTCAGTGCCACCGGGGTGCGGTTGTCATCCAGCCGAAGTTGTACCACCGGCGGCGGTGAAGGCGCTCAAAACGTCTTTGGGAAGTGCCCCGGAGGGTGTCGCCGCCGCCGTCGCCCCAAAGAAGACCGGGCCCGTCAGGTCATAGCCACCGTTCTTCAGGTCGGCACGGCCGGCCCGGGAAAGGACGAAGGTGGCGAAGGCGTCATCGGCCGCCTGGTTGGCCGCCGAGGGCTGGGCGGCGGCGGACGGCAACACCAGCGTCTCGTTCAGGGTGATCAGCTCCCCTTGGTCGACCGTCTTGTTCGTGAGCGTGAGGCTGACCGTGGCGTAGTGGGCGTTCTCCGAAGGGACGGAGAAATTGAGGCTGGCGGGCAGGGCGATATAGGGCAGGTGGTCCTGGACCGCCTGTGATAGGTAGGCGCTGGAGACGTCGAACTCGCCCGCCTGCAGATCCGAGATGAGCGAGTCTTCGTCGACGATCTGGGACGTCCTCCCGAACGGGGCAGCCGCACTGAGACCGAGCACAGTGGCGGCCGGGTCGAAGGAGAGACCGAGCGTCTTTTGCGCCAGCTCCATCATGAGTATGAAGTAGACCCCTTGCGGGTCGGCGTTGGGGTCGGTGCGGCCGATGCGGAGCCCGGAGGTGCCCAGCAGGCTGAAAAGGGATGAGAGGGGCCGCTTGTGAGCGGCGATGGCCGCGAGCCGGGCCGCGTACTTGCTCTTAGGGTTGTAGGCCACCACCAGGGGATCGGTGGCGAGCTGAATGGCGAAGAGGGACCGCTTCGGCCACAGCATCTTGATGGCTTTCTTGCCCACCGACAGGAAGACGCCGGGCGAGATCTCGTTCGAGAGGATCTCCTGGGCCAGGGCCGTCGACCCGGCCCCCCGACCCTGGAACTTGTCCCCGGTGGCGGCCTCGAACTTCGGGCCGAGGACACTGGACGCCAGCAGCTCGAGGGATCCGGCGTACGCGACACTGGCCGTCCCGTGCGCCATCGGGCTGGTGGGTGCGGCCGCCGCGCTCGAGATGCCATAGGGCGAAGCGGCCAGGGAGATCACGGCCGCCAGGGCGACCGACCGGCAACGGGAACGGCGTAGTTGGTTGGGCATGGGCGCAAGTGTAACTGCTGTTATGCAAGATGTACTGGCGGTTGGGACCGAACCGGTCCCCTGGGCCCTTATGCCGTCTTCTCCCACACTGAAACGTGGCTGCGGCTGTCGCTCGTGAAGGGCTCACGCGTCCAACCGCTCCAGCGCTCGCGCAGGGTCATCCCGGCGAGCCGCGCCATCAGGTCGAGCTCGGATGGCCATACGTAACGGAAGGGCACGGACGAGACCTCCAACCGTCCGTCCGTGACCGAGTAGTGGTGCGAAATAAGCCCTTGAGCAGCGATGTCGTACTGGTCGAAGCCGAGCCTGGTGGGGCTGACGTCAAACGCCCTGACCGTCTCGCCGGGCGGCAAACGCCGGAGATCGGGAACCCCCACCTCGACCACGAAGCACCCGCCGGGCCCGAGGTGCTCGGCGACGTTGCGGAAACAATCGACCTGCGCCTCCTGAGTGGTCAAGTTCATGATCGTGTTGAACAGAAGGTAGGCCAGCCTGAACGTCCGCCCCACCCTGGTGGTCGCGAAGTCGCCGATCGTCACGTCGATATCGTCCGCGCCCGGCTTTGCCCGCAGCCGCGCCACCATGGCCGGGGACAGGTCAATCCCGTGCACGCGAACACCCTGCCGGCTGAGCGGCAAGGCGATCCGGCCGGTGCCGATACCAAGTTCGAGGGCGCTTCCTCCTCCGGCCAGGTCGGCGAGGAAGTGCACGACGGGGTCAACGGCCGCCGGCTCGAACCGCTCCGCGCAGGACGCGTCGTACCGCTCCGCCACACGTTCGTCGAAGTAGTCCTCTGGCACGAGCACACTGTGCCAGGAGCCGCCGGTGCCCCGCCACCCTTTCCCCGGACCAAGACCTTGGCCCGTCTCACCGGCGCCCATGGCGTCAGAGCGGCGAGCCCGCCTTCAGTCGTGTGGCCAAACTTGTGGTCGCCGACCCCAGGATGGCCAACGCACGCTCCATCTCGTGCGCGGGCCCCCGGTCAGGTTCAAATTCCCAGCTCTCGCAAGAACGCCCGGTTCAGCCGCTGGTCCTCGGCGGCGCCGGCATAACCCTGGGCACCGGTGGGGAGAATGTCCTGCTCCACTACCAGCCAACCCGAGTAGTCACGCCGGATAAGAGCTTCCAGGAACTGGCGCACGCTGGTCTCCCCATCGCCCAGGCGGCAAAACACCCCCTCGCTCCAGATGGAGCTTATGGGCTTGCCCTCGGCGACGATCCGGTCGTACGGCTCTCGGTGAGAGTCCNNGACGTGCACCTGGAAGAGGCGGTCTCCCCAGGTCTCCAAGGCGGCCAGCGGATCCCCTCCGCCGGCGAAGTAGTGACCGGTGTCCAGGCAAAGAGATATGTCGGACAGCTCCATGGCTCTGGCCAGGTCGGCCTCGCTGCTGATGAGGGTGCCCAGCTCGTTGTGCAGGCAGGGCTCGTAGCCGCGCTGGCGCGACGCGGCAGTAAGCATCGCCATCGCACGCTCGGCGTTATCCCACAGCCGGCTCTCAGACGTTCCCCTGTCACCGGGGGAAGCGCCCTGGAGGACCAACGCAATGGTCGGCCGGGGTCGCAGATGGGCGGGCACGCCTGCCGAAACGGCGTCGAAGCACTCCATGAGTGCCCGCAGGTCGGCTACGCCTCGCGCGGGGCCATCCTCAGAGAGCACGTCCGCCTCCAGGTAGCCGCCGGCCAACTTCAGCCCGCGGCTGCCCAGCGCTTCGGCCAGCTCCTCGCCCCTGCCAAAGTAGCCCACCGGTCCCAGGTCGACCCCCTCGTACCCCGAGCCCGCGACGGCGTCGAGCACCTCGGGCGCCGTAGGGACGTCGGCGTCGATGCCGACAGTCAGCTCGAAGGCTCCATAGCTGACGGGCGCGTTGGCCACGTGGATGACACCCTGACCCTGGTTGTGACTGCTCATATGAGCTCCTTTCCTTCGGGCGCGGCCCTAGCCTGCAGCCCTGCTGCTAGCGACACCGTTCTGTGTGGCCGCGGGGCCAACCTTGCCGCCGACGGGCACGCCTTCGACGGTTACCTCCTGGCCACGAACCGCGGCGCGTCCTATCGCCTCACAGGCGGCGATGTCGGAGACGGCCTCGGCCAAGGTGGTCCGGGCCGGTTGGTCACCGACCACCAGACGATGGAAGGCCACCAGTTCGCGCTTGAACGCGCCCACCACATCAGGGCCCACCGTCTTCTGCCAGCTGTCGGCCAGACGGGGGCCACCGCCTTCCGCGGTTAGGGCACCGGCAACGACCGGGAGGTAGGGCGAGTCGAAACGCACCACAGCACTGCCGCCGGCACCGAGCACCTGGACTTCCTGGACGTAACGGGCCGCGCCCGGAGTGGCCACCCAGGCCAGCTGGGCCGAGGCGCGCTCGCAGCGCATTACCACGGACGCGCCTGCCTCGGAGAGCTCGGCGAAGGTCACCGACCGGGCTCGGCCGGCAATGGCCTGGACCATGTTCACCTCATGGACGAGGCTGTCCAAGATGATGTTCTTGTACAGGCGGGCCTGCAAGGCGGAGCCGTCGAGGCGTTGTTCCAACCGCGAGTAGTCATCGCTCGCCACTCGGAGGGGGTCCTCATCCGCCTTGAGCTCTTCGTCGATCGGTAGCGCCCGCAGATAGGCGCTGGCAGCGGTCTCAGCCGTCCTCGTCCGAAGCAGCGCGAGCGGCGCCAACACCTCCGCCATCGCCTCCATCTCGGTAAAGGCCTCGTCGTAACGGCGCATGTAGCCGAGCATTACGCGGTCCTGGCGCGCCCCCAGCCGGCTCTCGAGCTCGAGGGCGGTGGCCAGGTCGAGGCAGAGGGGTTTCTCGACCAAGACGCCAACGCCCTTGTCTGCCGCCCCGGAAACCAGATTGGCGTGGTCCCAGGAGGTGCAGATGATGACTGCGTCCATTTCCTGGCCGAGCAGTCCTTCTCCGTCCCCGTGCACGCTCCCGACGCCGAAGCGTTCGGCGCAGTTCCGGGCTCGGCCCATGTCGCGGTCGGCCACGGCAACCACCTCGAACAGGTCCGGCCGCGCCCGCAGGTTGGGAAGGTGCTGTACCTGGGCGATGAGGCCGCAGCCGATAACGCCCACTCTCAACCGGTCAGCCATTTGCTACTCCTTTCGGTGGAGCGGTGCTGGCTCGCACCACTAATGACACTCCGTGCCGAACGACCTGCGGTTTTCCTTGGAGGCTGCCGTCGATGCGGGAACAGAGGAGTTTGACCGCGTCATCGGCGATGTCGGCGATGGGTTGTGACACGGTGGTGAGGGAGATCCGGGCCAGTCCTGCCGTCGGGATGTCATCGAAGCCGACCAGGGAGACGTCACCCGGTACTGCGACCCCGTCTCGCTCGAGGTGGTCCAAGACGTCCAGGGCGGTGTAGTCGTTCACGCATACCACCCCGGTCAGCCTCTGCCGGCGCACGAGCGTCCCGAGATCGAACACGTCGCGGCCGGTCCGCACCCGGCCCGCCTCGACGCTCCCGGCCAGGTCGAGTTCCACCACCCCGCCAGCCGCGGCGCGAAAGCCCTCCAGGCGAGCCCGGGCTGTCTCCGGTTCGATGGACGGGCCCGAAAGATAGGCAATGCGGCGGTGCCCCAAGGAAAGCAGGTGCTCGGTCGCCTGGCGGGTGCCGTCGGCGTCCTCCACGCTGACCAGGTCACACCAGTCCACCCCGTCGCAGATGAAGACGATGGGGCAGGTCGTCCCCAGTGCCTTTTCGGCCCTATCGCCCGAACCGGACGAGGCCATCAGGATACCGGCCACCCGGTGCTCCAGCAATCGCTCGATCCCCTCTAGTTCCCGGTCCGCTTCGCCTTCGCTGTTGCAGAGCATCACGCCGTACCCACGCCGGCTAGCCGACCGCTCCAAGGCGATGGCCATCTCGGAGAAGAACTGATTGTCCAAACCCCCAGTGACGACTCCTATGGTGGTGGACCGCGCCCGAGCGAGTTGGGCGGCGAGCTTGTTCGGCCGGTAGCCAAGCTCCCTGACTGCTTCAAGTACACGGCGGCGCAGACCGGGCGCCACCGTCGGCACCTCCCGGAGAACGTTCGACACGGTCGACTTGGATACCCCGACGCGCGCCGCCACATCGACAATGGTGGGAGCTTTCGGCAGGCGGCCAGGACCGGCCCCGTCGACGCCCTGGGGCCGGCTCACCGGCCACTCCCGGGGGTAATGAGCACCTTTAGCGAGGAGGAGCCACTAGCCGTCTCGATGGCTCTTTGAGCCGCGCCCAAGGGGAAGCGGTGGGAAATCAGGTCGGCCAGCCTCAGGCGCTCGGACGTCTTTTGCAGAAGTCGCAACGCCCCAGAGTAGTGGTCGGACCGCTCCCCCCCCACACCCAGAATGGCCACTTCTTTGCTGCACACGACGGCCGGCCGGAAATGTTCGCCTCCTCCCAGGTCGACGAAAGGGCCTGCCTCCACCACCACCCCACCCTGGCGGACGAGCTCCACTGCCTCCCCCAAGGCGTCCATGGACCCCGTGCAATCAACCACTACGTCGGCGCCCCGGCCGCCCGTGGCCTCCTCCACGGCCTGGCGCCGCTCCAGCCGGCTGAGCCGGCCGGCATCTAGGGTGAGCGAGGCGCCGAGAAGGTCCGCCGCCGCCTCGAGCCGGGCCACAGATGTGTCCATGGCGATAAGGGCCCCGGCTCCGATCGCCTGGGCCTTGATGCAGTGGCACATCCCCAGGGGGCCGACACCCATAACCAAAACGGTCTCCGAGAACACATCGCCGCCCCGCTGGGCCGCGATCGACCGGGCGGTGTCCAGGCCGTGGGTCACGGCCATCTCCTCCGTAAACACCGCCACCTCGGTGCTGATCCCATCGGGGACCCTGAAGAACCTTGCACCGGGAAAGAGGTATATGTACTCGGCCCATCCCCCGAAAAGGTGGGGAGGGTCGTCGCAGCTCAAGCTGTTGCCGTAATCGTGCAGCGCCTCGCAGTAGTAGTAAGGGAAAGAGCCCCGGCAGAAGTAGCACTTTCCACAGGGAAGGTCCGGGGCGACGACGACCCGGTCCCCGGCCGCCAACCTCGTCCCCTCGGAGTCGGCCTCGAGGCCCTGCGCCCCCGGGCCCTCCACGACGGCCACTATCTCGTGCCCGGGGATGATGGGATAAGGGACCTCGCGAGCATGCAGGGTCCCGGCGTACTGCGAGGCCTCGCCGCGGTAGGTGTGCTTATCGGTCCCGCAGATGCCCACCGCGGCGACTTTGACCACCGCCTCACCCGGCCCCGGCTCGGGGTACGGGTAGCGGCGCAACTCGATCGAACCCGGCCCGGTCATCACCGCGGCCTCTACTTGTGCCCCCATCTATTTGACCCCTCCCCCGAGAGCGAAGCCGCCCCGGAACACCCTGGCCATGAAGAAGTAGAGCAGCACGGGCGGCAACGCGTAAAGGAAAGAAAACGCGGCGATTTCGCCGTACCTGACGACGGCGGAACCCATGAACCCATAGATCGTTATGGGGGCAACAATGTCCGAAGGTGAAGTCAGCAGGATCAACGGGACGATGAACATGCTCCAGGAGTTTATGAAGCCATAGATCGCGGCCGCCCCGGCGGCGGGAGCAGCCAGGGGCCACACGACGTAGATGAGCGTCTCCCAGGTCGTGGCCCGGTCCAGCGCGGCAGCCTCTTCGAAATCGGGGGGGATGGCGTCTATGGCGTCTTTGATAATAGCGATCTCGAAAGGCAGGCCGGTGACGCCGATGAAAAGCGATGCCGTCACCATTGACCCCGTCCAGCCGATCTCTGAATAGATCTGGTAGACGGGGATGATGAGCACGGCTACCGGGATGGCCGTCATGAACAGCAAGGCGATGACCAGCACCTGTTTCAGCGGGATGTTGTAACGCGACAAGCCGAAGGCGGCGGGAAAGGCAACCGCCGTGGCCATCCCGGTAGCCAGGACCGAGACCAGCAAACTGTTGGCCAGGCTGCGAAGGTCGGCTGCGCTGAACACGGCTTGGAAGTTGGCGATGGTCCAATGGGGGATCTCCACCGCCCAGGACGCCTGAGAATCGACGGCTGCGAAGACGAGCCACACCAGGGGTAGCGCGAAAGCCACTCCTATCAGTGCCACCGCTCCGCTGGGAGCTGCTTTGGCCAATGCTTTGCTGAGCCTTCCCCTGACGGCGGGCCGGCGCAGATCCATTGCGGGCGCCGACATCACGCTTCCTTCCTGGTCGAGACCCAGGCATAGAGAGCGCCCAGGACAGTGGCTGCAACCACGATCACGACACCGATCAGAGCCCCGTAACCAAGGTTGTAGTAATTGAAGGCCTGANNAAGGCCTGCTGGTACGAGTAAATAGGAAGTATGTCGGTGGCCGTGCCTGGCCCGCCTCCGGTCATGACGTACACCAAGGTGAAGTTGGAGATGGACAAGATGGCGCTCACCAAGGTGGCGGTCAACAAGGTGGGGCCGAGCAAGGGGAGGACGATGCGCCCGAGGCGGGCCAGAGCGCCCGCCCCGTCCACTTGAGCAGCGTCGAGGATCTCATCGGAGACGTTCCTGAGCCCGGCGGAGATGACCAGCATGGCAAAGCCGGCCGTGGCCCAAACCATGGCCAGCACAACAGTAAGCAACGGCCGGGAGGTCAGCAGGTCGAAAGACGAACTTCTGGTCAGCGCGTCCAATGTCCCACCTTGAGCGGAGAAGGCGTACCAGAGCATGGCTGCCGTCACCGCCGGGAGCATCCAGGCCACGACGGCGATGCCGCTGACCAGGTTGGCCAGGGAGCGAGGCACCTGTCTCAGCAGCAGGGCCACTACCAGCCCCACGATCACCGACCCGAAAGCCGACCCCGCCATGAACACGCCGGTCAGGATGGCCGAATGCCAGAACGCGCCGTCGGCTTTGAGCCTGCTGAGGTTGGCGGTGCCGGTGAAACTGAAATGTGCCGCCGTAGGCCCGATGAGCTCGGCGTTGGTCAACGCAAGGTAAACGGTGTAGCCGACAGGCAACACGAGCAACCCGGTCAGAAGGACGCCGGCGGGACTGAACAAGGCAGCTCCTTGGAGGCGCCGCGCCCGTTGTCGCGTCCTCGCCGGTTTCCCCCTGGGCGGTTGAGGTCCGGACCGGGCCGTGCGGGCTGACGGGGCATGCACCTGCCCGTCTCCAGCCGGGGGAATTACCGGCTCCCCACGAACAACACTTACCATCCGTCCTGACCTCGTCATTTACCCTGGTCGGTCGCGTTACTTGATGGTGGTCACCTCTGACGGCCCCAACGAGCTGTTGGCGTCGCTTTCGAGGGCCGAGATGGCGTCCTGCACCGTGGTCGACTTGGGATTGGAAGCGATATCACCGGTAGCCACCTCGAAAGCGTGCCCCCATTCGGTGTAAGCGGCCTGTGAAGGGGTGAGGGTGGCGTCCGGCAGGACTTCGGCCGCCGCGACCTGGTAGGGAGGAGCGAACCTGTCATACGCGGGGGCGGTGGCGTACTTGGTGTTGGGCGGGACCCAACCGGCCCAATTGGCAGCGTCGACGATAAACTCCTCGTCCTCCAGCATGTTCATCGCTTTCCAGGCCAGACCGGCATTATGTGTCGATGCCGACATGGCGATGTCCCAGCCGCCCAGCGTGCTGGCCGTGCCCGGCGCTTGCCCGTTCTCGGTGGGGATGGGCGCGGTACGCATGACCTTGGTGGCCCCCGGCCAGCACGGGCCGCACACCGCCGGCTGCCAGGCGCCGCCGTAGTAGTTGGAGCCCACGGCAATAGCCAGCTTTCCCTGTTTGAACAAAGTCAGCGGCGCGGTTACGGCCGAGGGGGAGAAGAGGTCGGACACCGAAGCACCCAGGCCGCCTTTGTAGACCTGGCGGTAGAAGTTCATGACGTCACGAAGGCAGGGGCTGTCCACCACCCATTTCGACGAGCTCTTTTGGTAAATGGTCGCCACCGGGCAGCCGTCGATGAGGTTGCCGCCACCCTGGAGGATGCCGTTGGTGCCCGACCCGGTACCGGCAGCGAGCCAGAGCGGGATGACGTTGTTGTAATGCTTCTGGACCGCTTTGGCTGCGGCCAGGATATCGCCCCAGTTTCTTGGGTGCCAGGGTACGGTTACGCCCGCCTTGGCCAGTAATTGCGCGTTGTAGTACATGAGCGAGGTGTTCTCCCCGTGGTCGACGGCATAGACCTTGCCGCCAAAGGTGCCCTCACTCCTCACGACGGCGGGGAACTGCATCCACCAACTGGCGGATTTCAGGAAGCTGTTGAGTGGCTTGAGGTAGCCCGACTGAGCCCAGACGCCGATCTGCGCGGTAGGGAGCTCGGCCAGATCCGGTGGGTTCCCAGAGCGGTACATCAAGCTCAACTTGTTGATGATGTCGTCGTAGGAGCCAGGGATGGGTACCAGATCCAGCTTGGCCCCCGGGTTCGCGGCGTCGAACTGCTTTTGCAGATTGGTCCAGAAGTTGGTGGCCAGCTGGGTCGTGTCGAACACATAGGTGGAGCCGTACGCAACGGTGATGGTGGCTGTCTTGCTCGACGCCACGGCGGCCGGCGCGGCGCCCCAACTCAGCGCCGTCGACAGCAGGGTGCCGGCTGCAGCCACGCTTACCAGCGCCCGGTGATTACCGCGGCGGGATATATGGGCTTTGTACCTGGGCAACTTCTTCAACATGGTCCACCCCCGATTTGTGATTTTGGGTGTCAAATTTCACATAAAGGACTCCAGATCGTTTTGGCCTCGTCATTGCCGGTCAAAACGACACCATCGCAACCGTCCCCCTCGTGGGCGTGACCGCTCAGATGTAGAGGTTGCTCGAGAGGGCGAAGCGCAACTGGTGGCGCTCCGGTGCCCCTCGTGGAACGTTCCATGGCGCGAAGTTTACTTCGGGCCACGTTGCGAGTCAAGGGTCGCGGTCACGGCCTTGAACTCCGTCCGGGTCGTCCTTTCCTATCCCGGTGGGTCAGAATTGGACCGTGAGCGATGCGGGAACGCCCCTGACCTCCGGCGGGCCAGACTGCGGGAGCCGCACGGCCAGGGTGGCATCGGACACCCGGAGCCCGTCGACCAGGAGCGGACCGAAGCCCTCAAGTGCCTCGACGCCCACTGTTCCTCCGGGGACGTCAGGACGCACCCCGACGAGCACGGCCAGCACGGCCACGGCTGAGGCAGCCGACCACGCCTGGGGTCTGCACGCGGCCGGGTAAGGAACCGGACCGGAGAGCCCGGCCCGGTCGTGGCCGCCGTAGAGCTCTGGCATCCGGTACTCGAAGTGCTCGGCCGCCACAAGCAGACCCTCGATCAGGGCCCTGGCAGCCCGCTTCGCCTCCTCGCCCGGCGTCCGGGCGAGGCCTGCGATCGCGATGGCCGTGTCGTGAGGCCATACGGAGCCGTTGTGGTAACCAAGGGGGTTGAAACCCTGCGAAGACGCCGCCAGCGTGCGCAGGCCGTACCCGCCGCTCAAGTCCGGATCTGCCAGCCGCCTGGCGACGAGGCTCGACTCCTCCGGGCCCAGCAAGCCCGTGCCGAGAAGGTGGCCAATGTTTGACGTCAAGGAGTCGACGAGCTTGCCACGCCCGTCGAGGGCGACCGCCGGGTACGGGCCCCCGTCATCGTCGACCCAGAAGCGCTCCCGGAACCGACGCGCCAGCTCGAAGGCATACTCGCGCCAGCGGTCAGCTCCCCCTCGCCCGAAAGCCTCGAGGAGGTTCGCGCCGGCGAGGGCGGCCTCGTAGGCATAAGCCTGGGCCTCACAGAGCGCGAGGGGACCAGTGGCGATGCTGCCGTCACGGAACTGGATCCCGTCACCGGAGTCTTTCCATCCCTGGTTCGCGAGCCCGTGCCCGGAGCTGCTGACGTAGGTGACGAAAGGCGGACTGCCGCAGCCGTAGTCTGCGAGCCAGCCCAAGCAGCGCTCCATGGGATCGAGAAGGGGCTGGACGTCGTCATCGGGCAGTCCCCAACGCCAGGCATCATGAAGGAGGCAGACCCAGAGCAAAGTCGCATCCACCGTTCCGTAGTAGATAGGCGGGAGGGGGACGATCGAGCCGTCGTGGCCGCGGCCGGGGAAAGTCTCGTAGGTGTCTGCCGCCCGTCGCACCTCGTGGAACATCTTGCCCGGCTCCTCGCAGGTGAGCGGTTCGACGACGCGACCTTGGCGGGCGGCGAAAGCGCGCAGTGTCCCGCGCGCCAGTTCGACGCCGAGAGGCAGCAGGTCCGGCTCGAGGTCGACCAGGCCCGGCTCGGGGTCCGGGCCGCGAAGGGCTCCCTCGAGGCGAGCGGCGAGGCGCTCTCGAACGCCCGCGAGCAGCTCCGCCTCGCCGAGGCGCGGTATGAGGTCGGTGTGGGAAGCATCCTAGAGCTGAGCGATGCGCAGGTGACCTTCACGGCCGCAGGACAGCAGAGAGTCCAGGCGGACTACAGCCTCTCCCAGGCGCGTGCCCAGCTCGTGAAGGCGCTCGGGAGAGACTGATGGGAGAGGAGAAGCCCGGGGCCTCCGAATCGAATCGGGAAAACGGGCCGGCCACGATCGCCGCCTCGCTTCCGTTCGCTCGCCTCGCAGTCTTCTCCCGGCGGAGCCGGCTGTTCCGGTCGGTCGTCATCGGTGCCCTCTTCACCGTTCTGGCCGTCATTGATGTCGCCACGAGCCCGGACCTCTCGTTCCTCGTCTTCTACATCCTCCCGGTGCTGCTCGCATCCTGGTTCCTGGGCCGGCGGCAGGGCCTCCTCTTGTCGTTCGCCAGCGTCGGCGTCTGGACGCTCGACGACGCCCTGACCCACCGCGTCTACGCCCACCTCGGGATCCCGATCTGGAACCGGGCGGGCGAGCTCGCCTTCTTCGTCTTCCTGGCGTGGCTGGCGGGCGTCCTGAAGGAGGCCCTCGAACGTGAGGTCCGGGAGCGGACCGAGCACCTCGAGCGGGACCTGGCGATGGCCCGCGACGTCCAGGCGTCCCTCCTTCCGCCGCGACATCTGGAGGGGGGCCGCTTCTCGGTCGCGGTGGAGTGTCGCCAGGTCTACGGGGTCGGAGGGGACGTCTACGAAGTCCAGACTCTCGACACCGGCGCCCTCTTCCTGGCCATCGGGGACGTCTCGGGCAAGGGGATGGCCGCGGCGCTCCTCATGTCGAGCTTCCTGGCCTCGGTGCGGCTTCTCCTCCCGGTCC
>PMLI01000119.1 GCA_003158835.1 Acidimicrobiaceae bacterium | reverse complement strand
CTCGCCGGCCTGGCTGACGCAGCCGGGCCTGGCGCGGACGTGATCGTCGAGGGCTACACCTACGGCTCTTTGTCGATGACGGCCTACGCCCTCAACGCCCGCCGCCCGGCAGAACTGCACCCGAGCGGCGCCGCGCCGCTACCGGAGCCGGGCCTGGTCCTACCCGAAGACACGAACACCTGAGATCAAATCCCGGGTCAGGGCCCGCTGAGTAGCCGGAGCACCGCTTCCTCGTCGGCGCTCAGAGCCTGCACGGCCTCGTAGACGGCAGGACCATAGCGGCCTTCGACCAGTTCGAGCAGCCCGCTCGCGGCCCGGGCCTTGCGGAAGGCCTGGTTGTAGAGGGCTCCCGAGGCCTTGCCACCTTGGGTCTGCTCCTGTAGGCCCCAGGCCGCATCGTCGAGCGACCAAACGAGGCGCTCCAGGTCCGTCGAGATCCTACTGGTCACCTGCAAGCCCGTCGCGGTCAAAGCCTCCTCGACAATGCGCCCCACCGCTTCGTCGAGGTCGGGGCCGGAGCGCTGAGCGAGCTCAGCAGCCAGACGGGGGTACTGAAGAGTAACCGGGCCAAAGGTCATATCGAAGTCTCCCACGCTCAGGTGGTGCTCGCGCACACCGTGTCTTTCGGGGGTAGTGCCAGCGTTTCGAGGTAGCGGTCCGTCCAACGATCGATGCAGGTGCTGTTCGAGTATGCGGTGTGCCCCGGGCCCCGGCGGGTCAAGAGCTCGGCGTGGGCGAGCTGGCGGGTTACCGCCTGCGCCCAGGAATACGGAGTGGCCGGGTCACCGGTTGACCCGATGACGAGAATGGGAGGGCTGTCTTTGGCGTGGATAGCCCCGATGTTCCCCTCGGGTCGGACCGGCCCGTAGGCGCAGCCCAGGTAGCTCCACGCGTAAGCGGCTCCGAAGTCGGGGGCCAGCTTGGCCAGCCGGGAGGCTAGCTCCTCGTAGGCCCTTATCTGTTTTGGGTACGGCCGGTCCACGCAGCTGATAGCGGTACCCGCGGCCATGAGGTTGGCCCATCTGCCGTTCGGCATGAGGCCCTCGAAGCTGTAAGCGAGCGCGGCGAGCAGGCCACCGTTACCAGCCAGGCCCTGCGAGATAGCGGTCGCGAGATAAGGCCAGGTCTGGTCGGAGTAGAGCGACCCCGCCAGGGCCGTCTCGGCCACGCCGAAGGTGACCCGCTGGGGCCCTCCATACTCCGGTTTCAGATCCGCGCCGAGGTTGGCCCCGGCGGCCAGTCTCTGAAAGAGCTCTTCGTAGGCGGTCTTGGCCCCTTGGGGAAGTTCACCGGCACAGGACTTGTTGGTCGGGCACCAGGCGAAGAAATCTCCGAGGTCGACCTCGAACCCCTCGGACTGCTGCTCCACCTGGGTACTGCTCGACAGCGCCGGGTCCACCACGCCGTCCAGGACCATGGCACGGACGTGGCCCGGGAACATTTGGGCGTAGAGCTCGCCGATATAGGTGCCGTAGGAGAAGCCCAGGTAGTCAAGCTTGGCGTGCCCGAGGGCGGCGCGGATCCGGTCGAGGTCGCGCACGGTGTCGCGAGTCCCTACGTGCTCGAGAAGGGCCATCGAAGAGTGCTCGGTGCACGAACGGTCGAAGTCGTTCGCCGCTTGGGTGACGGCGCGGATCTGCCCGGCCGACTCGGGGTCGGGGTCGAGGGCAATGAGGGCCCTGGTACCCGCCGGCCCCTCGCAGGCCACAGGGTCGCTCTGCCCTACCCCCCGGGGGTCGAAACTCACCAGATTGAACGAGGCCCGGAGCGCGGCCGGGAAGCTCGTGGTCTCGAGGAACTGCACTCCGGAGCCTCCAGGCCCTCCCGGGTTCATTACCAGGTCTCCGATGACATGCGCACCCGTCGCCGGCAGTTCCACCAGGGCAAGGTTGAGGTGGGCAACGGTTGGGTGGGCGTAGTCCAGGGGTACGGCTAGTTCTGCGCAGCGGAAGTGCGTGTCGCATTTGTGCCAGCTGAGCTGGGCCGGGCCCGGCGAGGACGCGCCCGCAGCTACAGCTGGCGCACCGGCGAAGCCCAGGGCCACCCCGGCGAGGCTGGCGACGAGCCGCATGCCGGACAAGCTCATCCCCGAACGACGTCGATGGCTGTGAGCACGGGACGGCCGTGGACAGGCGACGCGCACACTGACGAAGCGTAGCCACAGCGCGCTTGTGGCGGGTGCCCGGGCCCCGAGCGGAGGCCCGGCTATTCCGGTCCGAGCCACCGCGCCAGCTCTGCGAATGCGGCCCTTTGCATTTTCCGGTCGAAGCAGTGCCCGCCGTCGAAGAACTGACCGACGTACGCCTCGGGCGCACCGGACGCCAAATAGGTCGCAGCTATGCTTTCATGCGCCGCCAGCATGCCCTCCGCCGGGAAGAGCTGATCGCCACGGGTGTATTGCACTACCAAAGGTGACGGCGCCCGGCACGCGGCCAGATCCGGCCAATCGCCCGTCCCCGACAAGCCAGGTGGGAAAAACATCCAGGTATGTGGTGCTACGTGACGGTCCAGGAGATGGCCGTACGTCGACATCATGCAGACGATTACCGATACCGAGATATCTGCGGATGTGGCTTGTAACAGAGCAGCTCGACAGCCGCCACCGGATAGCCCGATGCAGCCATAGTGGCCATTGACAACGTCCTGGCGGGACTTGAGATATTCGAGCGCGACGCGGTCCTCATATGCAACGACACCGGCCAAGCTCGTTGACAGCAAGGTGCAATACTTGGCGACCACATGTTCGTGTTTGATGGCGGCCTGATTATACGAGCCGATTTGGTCCGACAGGTCCGACAGCGGGTCGCTTCCGGGCGGCACGGGTGACGTAGGTCCCAGCCATCCGCCTTCCGACCGCACCGCTTCCGGCGGGACTACTTCGGCTATATCGAAACGGCGGCTCCCCCAGAGGAAGACGTCATGGACGAGGACCGCAAAGCCGCTGCGGGCCATCTGATTGGCGAAGGCGAGGCCGCCGTACTCGGTACGGCGCAGGTCGACCACCAGGGGATGCGGTACCCCGGGGCCGTCCGCGATCTTCTCCTTGCCGAAGAACTTGAAATTGCTGTGGTCGTGCAGGGCCAGCACACCAGGGAGAGGCCCTGGCACATCGGCAGGACGCAGTAGCCACGCCTGGGTCCGAGGCCCGTAACCGACCGACCAGGAGATTGCCTCGCCGATCAGCCCGTCGCGGCTCCAGGTGCCGTCGACATGAGGTTCTATGGGGGGCTGGTCTGTGGCGAAACCCAGGACGTCGCGCACCAGTTCGGGAGCCAGTTTGGCGGGGCTTGGCCGAGGGTGAGCGACGTTCTGCTGACGAGCGAACTCGACCCAGTCGCTGAACGCCCCGAGGTGCTCGTACCTGCGACGTGCTGTCACGCGTCGTCCCTGGGCGGTCCGGTCAAGCCCCGCACTACAACGCTCGTCGGAAGTCTTTCCAACCGGAAGTCCAGCCACTGTTGTCCGATGTCAGGGCTCACAGCCTGGATCGTAACCTGCCCGCCGGGGCGGGCGGCGCCTGGCGGGCGCGTCCGCATGTAGCGTCAGTGGGCGTGGAGGTTGAGTTCGCCTATGGCACGACCGGGCTGAGCGTCGAGCTGCCCGAAGACCGCACGGAGGTAATAGTCCCCGCCTACCCGCCACCGGCGCCTGACGGCCGGGCCGCGGTCATGGCCGCCCTGCGCCGGCCCGTGAGCGGGCTGCCTCTGCGCCAGCGGGCCCGGCCCGGCCAGACGGTCGCTATCGCCGTTTGTGACGGGACGCGGCCCCAACCGCGCCGGACCGTTGTCCCGGCTCTGCTCGACGAACTCGAGGGCGTCGTACGCCTGGAAGATGTGGTCATACTGGTCGCCACCGGCACTCATCGCGCCAATACGCCCGCCGAGCTGGCCGAGATGTTCGGCGAGGATCTCGTCCGCGCCGTGCGTATTGTCAACCACGACGCACGCGACCCGGCCGCCCTCGCCTGGGTGGGACGCCTCGGTCGCGACGTCCCGGTCTGGTTGAACGCCGAGTGGTTGTCGGCCGATGTCCGCATCACGACGGGTTTTGTCGAGCCGCATTTCTTTGCCGGCTTCTCGGGCGGCCCGAAGCTCGTGGCGCCCGGGTTGGCCGGGCTCGAGACGACGCTGACACTGCACGACGCCTCCCGGATCGGGCACCCGCAGGCGCGCTGGGGCGTCATCGAAGGCAACCCGGTCCACGACGACGTCCGGGCGATAGCGGCGGCCACGGGTGTCACCTTCGGGCTCGATGTCGTCCTCGACGGTGCCCAACGCATCGTCGGCGCTTTCGGCGGGGACGTGCTGGCCATGCACGCGGCCGCATGCGAGACGGCGCGCTCGATCGCCATGCGCCCGGTGGCGCAGCCTTTCGATGTCGTCGTCACCTCCAACGGCGGCTTCCCTCTCGACCAGAACCTCTACCAGGCCGTCAAGGGAATGTCGGCGGCCGCGCAAGTCGTGAAGCTGGGCGGGACGATCGTGTGCGTGGCCGAGTGCCGCGACGGGTTCCCCGACCACGGTTCTTATCGGAGCGAGCTCACCACCGCCCCCTCGGTCCAGGCCCTGCTGGACACGATCGCGGCCCGGAAGGGGACGGTTCCCGACCAGTGGGAGGTCCAGATCCAGGCTGCCATCATGCTCCGGGCGCGCGTTGTCGTGAGCACCACTTACCTCTCCGACGCCGAGCTGGCCGCAGCCCACGTCGAACAGACCCACGATGTGGCACAAACCGTCTCGGAGGCGGGGCCGCAGGCACGCATATGCGCGCTCCCTCACGGGCCCATGACGGTGCCCTACATCGGCTAGCGGGCCACCGGCCAGGTGCTAGTTGTAATACGTGAGACGGCCCAGGCTGAAGCGCACAGGTACGCTTACGCGCCCTTGCAGGCGGGGGTCTTCACCTGTTCGAGGGCGAGCAGACCGCAGAAACTTTGGTCACCCACCTTCCAGATCCCACCCTGCAGCACGGCCACACCCGTCTGGTTGCTAAGTGCGGGCATGCCGCCCAAGGTGAGCGAATAGTGCACCTTTGCCTTGGTGGCAGAGGTCACCGTGACGGCTGACACCTTGGCGGCGACGCTCTTGGCCATCAAGGACGACGCCTGGCCCTTGATGACGGCGGCGAAGCGCGGACCGTTTTGCAGGAGCGTGATCTTTTGCTTGACGGACGTGGAGCCGGCGAAGAACGCGGTCCAGTCCGCCTTGATCTTGGTGGTCGCGGCCGAGTTTGTCGACGCGAAGGTGCCGGAGGCTAGCGCTAGTGCCAGCACGAGCGCGAACAGCGGGCGAGCCGAGGCTCGGACCGGGTACACGTCAGTGTGCCGCCGCAGGCTGCGGCATAGTCGGCCCTGGGCACCGGCACGGCCTGACGGGATCCCCGGCAGCGCGCTGCTTTTTGAGGAGATCGACCTGTGGATCACCGTGTTACCTCCCTCTCGGCCCTTTCGCGGGCTCATGCACGACCATCGCCCCGGTCGCGACACCCGTAATGTAACGTGTGCCGCACGGCACAGCAAGGGCATAAAGGCCCTGCACACTCTGAGTACCTCAGGGTCAGGACCGTGCCTGTGGTCCTGGCCGGGGTGAAAGCCGCGCCCATCCCCGGTTACCCCGAGGGTGAGGGCATTTTGTGCCCCGATGACGCCATGGACCGGGCGCCATGAGGCGGCGGCGCCCGACAGGGCCCAGCAATTTCGCCCTCGCCGCCGTTTGTGCAGTACTTTTCCTGACTTTCCTGGACACGACGATCGTGAGCGTGGCGCTCTCCGACATCCAGTCCCGGCTGCACGCGGGCGTCAGCGCTCTGCAGTGGGTCGTCAACGGCTATGCGCTCACGTTTGCGAGCCTCATGCTGATCGCCGGGTCGCTCTCCGACCGCTTCGGTCGCCGGAAGGTCATGCTCGGAGGGCTCGGCATCTTCGCCTCGGGCTCCTTGCTCGGCGCGCTGGCGCCCAACAGCGCCGTCCTCATCGGCGCCCGCGTCGTGATGGGCATCGGTGCCGCCGCGTCCGAGCCGGGCACTCTGTCCGTGATCCGTCACATGTACCCCGAGCGGGAGGACCGGGCCCGTGCCCTCGGTGCCTGGGCCGCCGTCTCCAGTCTCGCCCTCGCGCTCGGCCCGGTGATCGGTGGGGCACTCGTAGGTATCGGGACGTGGCGGGCGATCTTCTGGTTCAACGTCGCCGCCACGGTCGTGGTCATCGCGCTGGCGGCGGTAACCGTGCCTGAGAGCGCCGACCCCCAGGCGGCGCGCCTCGACGTGCCCGGCTTCGTGGTCGGAGCGGCAGCGCTCGGCGCGCTCACCTTCGCCGTCATCCTCGGTGAGAACGATGGGTACGGTGCGCCGGTCGTCGTCTCCCTCTTTGTCGTCGGCGTCATAGCCCTGGTCGGCTTCGTCCGTGTCGAGCGCGCCAGCCGGGCTCCCATGCTCGAGCTCGACTACTTCCGCTCGCCGGCGTTCTCCGGCGCCCTGATCGTCACGTTCGTCGCCTTTTTCGGCATCTTCTCGATCTTCTTCTTCACGGCTCTCTACCTCGCGGCGGTCATCGGCTATTCGCCCTACCGGGTGGCGGTCGAGTTCGTCCCCATGACCCTGGCCATGATCGTCGCCTCCGGTCTGGCCGGACGGCGCGTGGCGCTCGGTTCCGCCCGAGTCCCGATGGCCGAGGGCTGCGTGCTGGCAGGGGCGGGGATGTTGCTCTCCGAGGTGCTGCTCAGTGCCCCCAGGCCGTCGACCTGGCTGATGGCGCCCCTGGCCCTGGCGGGCTTCGGCTTCGGCACGGCCGTGGTGCCGGTGACCTCGGTGACACTAGGAGTAGTGCGACCTGAACGCTCCGGCATGGCGGCTTCGGCGACCAACACCAGCCGGGAACTCGGTGCCGTCTTCGGTGTCGCCGTTCTCGGTGCACTGGTCAATGCCCACCTCACGGCCGGGCTCACGGGCCGGCTGCATTTGCTCAAGATCCCGGCCAACTTCATCTCGGTTATCATCAACGCGGTCGAGACGGGGATCGTGCCGAGCGGCGTCAAGGGCGGCGGCACGATCGAAGACAAGGTCATCGTCGCCGCCTACGCCGCCTTCCGCAGCGGTCTCCAGACGGCTCTGCTGGCGTCGGGGGCCGCCCTGCTTTGTGCCGCGGTCGTGGCCGCGACCACCCTCGCCGACCGCGGTCAACGGGACCAGAGCACGAAGAGTGCCCCGGTCCGCTGACCACGACCGCAGCCATCTCGGGACCCTCGTGCAGGTGGTTCTGGATGACGACTTCGCCGAGTTCTTGACCGGGGTGGCGTACGATCTAGTGGCGTGAGCGCCCCGGACGCCGTCGTTCAGCTCACCGAGCGTCTGGCATCCCGGCTCGGTGCCGGCAAGCTCATAACCGACCCGGCCGAGCTCGCAACTTACGAGTGTGACGGCCTGTTGCAGTACCGGGTCGTACCCGCGCTGGCCGTCACCGTGGGTAGCCGCGACGACATCGAGACAGTCGTGCGCGAGTGCGCTTCCGCGCATGTTCCCTTTGTGGCGCGAGGGGCCGGCACCGGCCTTTCCGGGGGCGCCGTCCCCAACCCGACCGGCGTCCTGGTCGTGATGGCAAAGATGCGCAAGATGCTCGAAGTTGACGTGGAAAACCAGCGCGCCGTACTC
>PMLI01000361.1 GCA_003158835.1 Acidimicrobiaceae bacterium | reverse complement strand
ATTGTTCAGGAAGGCACGCAATATGAAGTCGAACGTTGCCGGGCCGACGCTGCCAGCAGAGGCCGCTTATCACCGGGGCCGGCGGCCCGGGAACAAGTCGCGGCCCGGTGGGCAGACCTTCGGGGTCATCCTGGTCGCGGCCGGGATGGCGGCCGGGTCACTGACGGCGCTCGGCAATGCGGCCGCGGCCGCGGCGCCCGCTAGCCCGATCGAAGTGCCGGCGTTCGGCGGGGCCGCCACGGCCGCCCAGCCGGCCAGCCCGATCGAAGCGTCGGCGTTCGGCAATTACGGGCCGACGGGGCCTGTTCCAGCCGTAGGCACCAGGATCCTGGGCGGCACCGCCTATTTCGCCGAAGGCCCCGGCACCGCGCCTGGCTTCATTTTCCCCTTCTACGACCCCCAGGACTGCACGCCGGTCAACATCGGACAGCTGGTCCAGCTGATGTACCGGCCCCTGTACTGGTACGGCAACGACAACAGCCCGACCATCGATTACAACTACAGCGTCGGCCAACCGCCGGTGTTCAGCGACGGCAACACGACGGTCACGGTCACCTTGAACAGCTACCGGTGGTCCGACGGCGAGCAGGTGACCAGCCGGGACGTCGAGTTTTGGATGAACATGATGTTTGCCGAAAGGACGCACTGGTGCGGCTACCTGCCCGGGTATTTCCCTGACAACGTGGCTTCCGTCAGCTACCCCAACTCCTCGACCTTCGTCCTGCACCTGAAACAGGCCTACAACCCGACGTGGTTCACATACAACGAACTCTCGCAGATCACCCCGCTGCCCATCGCCTGGGACCGCACCTCGTTTTCGGGCCGGGCCCCCCGGCCGACGGCGGCCCACCTGCCGGACACCACGGCCCGCGGCATCGGCGCCGTTTACAAGTTCCTGTACGGGCTGGCCAAAAGCACGGCCGACTACGCCAAGAGCCCGATCTGGTCCATCGTCGATGGGCCCTGGGAGCTGAAGAGCATTTCCGCCGCCGGCGAGGTGACGTACGTGCCCAACCCGGACTACAGCGGGTCTCCCAAGCCGTCGCTCTCGTCGCTGGTACTGGTGCCCTTCACCAGCGACGAGGCCCTTCTCAATGTGATAAAGCTGGGCGGGCCTAACGCGCTCGAGGTGGCCGATCTGGGGGACGAGTACTTACCTCAGCTCAAGTCCGTCGTGGCCGAGGGCTACACGGCCACGAACTTCGCGCCGTCGGAGATCTCCTACTTCCCGCTGAACCTGCATAACCCCAAGTTCGGGGCCCTGTTCTCGCAGACGTACTTCCGCCAGGCGCTCGCGCACCTGGTGGACCAGCAGGGCTGGATCATCCATCTCATGGACGGCTACGCCGCGCCCACATACGGGCCCGTGCCCTCGGCCCCGCCCAACTCGCGGGCCGACAGTGAGGAGTCTGCCGACCCTTACCCGTTCAGCCTCTCCGATGCTGCCAACATTCTGAAGACGCACGGATGGGCGAATGTGGCCCCGGGCAAGACCGCTTACTGCGCCAAGCCCGGCACCCGTCCCGGTGAGTGCGGAGCCGGCGTCGTCAAGGGCCTGAAGGTCGCCTTCAACCTCGACGCCGAGAGCGGGGCGACCATCACCGACGAAGAGGTCCAGGACCTGAAGAACCAGGCCGCTCAGGTCGGCATCGTCCTGGACCTGACCGAGCACCCCTGGGCCCAGGTGGCCGGGGCGGCCGTCGACTGCGGTCCCGGCGGGAGCGCCAGGCCCGGGTCGGCGCAGTGCAACTGGACGGCCGAGGACTGGGGCGCGGGCTGGATCTTCCTGCCTGACTACCTCCCTACCGGGGAGCCCATCTTCTACACCGGGTCCGCGGCCGACTACGAGGGCTGGTCTGATGCCAGGACCAACGCCCTGATCGCGGCCACGATCACGGTTCCGGCCGGCCAGTCCCAGGCCGCGCTCGACGCGTACGAGAACTACATCATCCAGCAGGTCCCGGTCGTTTTCATCCCGACCGCGACCGGTGACCCGGTGCCGGCGTCGGTCCAACTCACGTCCCAACACCTGGGTGGCTACAGCAACAACCTGTTCGCCCTCTTGACACCCGAAAACTGGTACCTGACCAAGTAAGAGCCCTGGTACCTGGCCAAGTAGGGGAGCCGGCCAGCTTAGGGGCCGGTAGGCGCATGTACGGGACCAGGCTCATATACGGTATGAGGCGTCCCCAGAAGCGGCCTGACGGCCGCGACCGCGACGCCGGAGGCGTGCCGGCCGCGGTAGAACTAATCCTGCTCCGCCTTCCCGGCCCAGCGCGTACTGTAGGCGAGGTGTCCTCTAAATGACCCGGCGCGGTTGGTTGCTCTTCGTCGCCATGGGAGTCATATGGGGCCTGCCTTACCTGCTCATAAGGGTTTCCGTGCGTGAGGTGAGCCCGGCCTTCCTGGTGTTCGTCCGGACCGCGGGCGGGGCTCTGCTGCTGTCGCCGTTCGTCGTGAGGCGGGGTGCCCTGGGCCCGCTGCTGGCGCATTGGAAGGCCCTCGTCGTGTACACCATCGCCGAACTGGGCGTCCCCTGGTGGGTTCTGTTCACGGCGGAGAAGAAGGTCTCTAGTTCCTTGGCCGGGCTCCTCGTCGCCGCGGTCCCGATGGCCGGGGCGGTAATAGCCCGGCTGACGGGCTCGGACCGGCTCGACCGGCGCCGGATGGCAGGTCTGGTCCTGGGCCTGGCCGGTGTGGGGGCCCTGGTGGGCTTCGACGTCGGACGGTCCAACCTTCTCGCTGCCAGTTCGTTCCTGCTGGTCGTGGCCGGGTACGCCCTGGGCCCGTGGGTACTGTCCAGACGTCTGTCCGAGGTGCCCGGGCCGAGCGTCGTCACGGCCTCGTTGGCGCTGTGCGCCATCGTCTATGCCCCTTTGGCAATTATCCAACGGCCGACCGGTACGCTATCGACGTCGGTGGTCTTGTCCATGGCCGGTCTGATGACGCTCTGTACAGCTGTCGCTTTCATCGTCTTCTTTGCTCTGATCGCAGAGGTCGGTCCCATGCGCGCCACCGTGATCACGTACATAAACCCCGCCATCGCCGTCGTGCTGGGTGTGGCGGTCCTGGGGGAGAGCTTCGGGCCGATGACGGCCGTCGGCTTTGCGGCCGTTTTGGGGGGTTGCGTGCTGGCCACCCGACCTCTACGTGCCGTCCAACCGGTCGCCCTGGACGCCTCGCCGAGCCCGGCCCGAGCACGATTGAGGGCCTTGCGCAACCTCGTGGCTCGGTGAGCCCCATTGGGTGCCGGCGGTAGATCCAGGGCCCGGGCGCTGTGGGCGGCGGTGGCCGTCGCCGTGCCCCTGTGGATTGGGCTCTGCGGGTGCAGCCCGACCCACCTGCCCGGGGCACCTGAGCCTCCGACGACGTCGAAAGGTGCCCTGACCACCACTTCGACCACCACCTCGACCACCACCGGCACCAGCACGAGCACCGGAACAGGGACCCGCACGGGCTCCGGCACAGGCACCGGAACAGGAGCAGGAACAGGCACGAGCACGGGCACAGGCACGGGCACAGGCACCGGAACAAGCACGGGCACAGGCACGGGCAGCGGTGGTACCGGCGGCCGTGGCACGAGCACGAGCACGAGCACTACGGCCGCTACCAGCGTCACTGCCGCTGCCACCTCTACGACCATGCCGCCGCCCGCCAATGTGACGTATAACACGGCGGCCACGGCTTCATATGGGCTGGGGCCCGAGCCGGGCAATTGGGACATCCACGCCAAGGCCGCTTGGGCCTGGGAACTGTCGCTTCAGCAGGTCCTGGCGCAGCTGTGGCCGTCGGCCTTCTCCACCGCTCCCGGTGGTGCCCAGGTACTCGACACCTCATTGCTGGTTTCGGCCACCGAGGTGAGCTCGCAGCCCCAAACCGTGGTTTACCAGATAAACCCCCGAGCGGTGTGGTCCGACGGCACCCCGCTCACCTATGCCGATTTTGCGTACAACTGGCAGGCACAATCCGGGAAGGCCCGCTTCGCTGACGTCGGGGGCGCGCCGTACGTGCCGGCGGATGAGGCCGGTTACGACGATATTGCCGACGTCACGGGCAGCCCCTCTGACCCTTATACGGCCACGGTCAGTTTTTCTTCGCCCTATCCTGACTGGCGATCGCTTTTCTCCTACTTGATGCCTGCGCACATCGCCCAAGTCATCGGTTTCGGTTCGGGCTTTACCGACCCCGTCGCCGACCTGGTATCGGCCGGCCCGTACCTCGTTTCTCAGGTGCACCCGGGCTATTCTCTCCAGCTCGTCCGTAACGCCCACTGGTGGGGCACCCCGGGCAACCTGGCGGTCATCACCTACTACTTCACGAGCACCCTGGCCGAGATGATCAACGCGCTGGGGGCGCACGAGCTGGATGTGGCCACTGTGCCAGCGGACATGGGCACCTATCAGTTATTGGAGGCGACAGGTGGGCTTTCTGTGCGGGGAGTGGCGACCGGGAGCTACGAGGACCTCGATTTCAACGAGGCATCCCCTTCGCTGTCGACCCCGGTCCTGCGCCAGGCCATCATGATCGCCCTTGACCGCACGACCATGGCCTCAGATGTGCTCGGGCCCTACGGGGTGGTCGCTTCCCCCGTTGAAAACAGGCTCTATCTTCCGGGTGAACCTGGCTACAACGCCGACGGTTCGGGCTATGACCAACCGGCCCAATCGGCGGCGCTGGCGCTTTTGGCGGCCAACGGCTACACGTTTACGAACGACACGCTCTACAGTCCCAATGGCAAGCCCGTCGACCTGTCGTTGTTCGTACCGTCCGCCGACCCCGTGGCGCAGCAACTCGCCGCCCTGATCGCTGGTTCGTGCGCCGCCATCGGGGTGACCGTCACCCCGGACGAGGTTGGCCCGCCCGCTGCCTCCAAAGGCGTGAACAGCGCTTGGGCTGGCAGTATCTGGCCGGGCAGCGTAGGGGCGGGTAGCGGGTTGGCTCGTGGCGGCCCGGTCACTGCCGGGTCGGTCGCGGCGGGCTTGGCCGGCTCAGCCCAGGCCGGCTCGGC
>PMLI01000071.1 GCA_003158835.1 Acidimicrobiaceae bacterium | reverse complement strand
CTCGACGACGAAGCTCGCGCCCGCCTGGGCGGGATCGCCGACGCCTACCTGACCCACGACCGGCCTATTCACATGCGCACGGACGATTCGGTCACCCGGTCGCTGCGAGGAAGCGCCACGCTGCTGCGCCGGTCCCGGGGGTACGTGCCGCAGCCACTGCTCCTGCCTCGGGACCTACCCCGCCCCGTGCTCGCCTGCGGAGCAGAACTGAAGAACACCTTCTGCCTCGCCAAGGGACGACGCGCCTTCCTGTCCCACCACATCGGCGACCTCGAGAACTACGAGACGCTGAGGTCGTTCACCGAAGGCATCGAGCATTTCTGCCGGCTGTTCGACGTGCACCCCGAGCTGGTAGCGCACGACCTCCACCCCGAGTACCTTTCCACCAAGTACGCCCTCGACCGGGGCAACGAGGGGCTCGACCTCGTCGCCGTCCAGCACCACCACGCCCACATCGCGTCCTGCCTGGTCGACAACGGGGAGGCCGGGCCCGTCATCGGCGTCGCCTTCGATGGATTGGGCCTTGGTACCGACGGGGCCCTGTGGGGCGGAGAGATCCTGCTCGCCACCCTGTCCGGCTTCGAGCGCCTCGGCCATCTGGAACCGGTCGCCATGCCGGGCGGCGCCGCCGCCATCAAAGAGCCGTGGCGCATGGCGGCCGCCTATCTGGACCGCGCCTACGAGGGTGGCCCACCGGCCGGCCTGCCCGTGGCGGAGCGCAACGAGGCCCGGTGGCAGCCTGTCGTGTCGATGGCCCGTACCGGGATGGCGAGCCCCCTGACCTCCAGCGCAGGGCGCCTCTTCGATGCCGTCTCGGCTCTGGTTTGCGGTCGGGACGCCGTCAACTACGAGGGCCAGGCGGCCATAGAGCTCGAGCAGTTGGCCCGCCCCGGCGAGACCGGTTCCTACGCCGTCCCCATGGCCGGGCCCGGTCCTTTCCAGCTGCAGGGAAGGGAGCTGGTACGCGCCGTCGTCGAGGATATGGCGGCAGGCACCGGCCCCGACGTGGTGGCAGCTCGTTTTCACAATGCCCTGGCTGGGGCGGTAGTGGCCGCGTCTCGAAGAGCCCGGGAGATGAGCGGTGGGACCGGCACGGTGGCGCTTTCAGGAGGCGTGTTCCAGAACGTCCTGCTGACCGAACGGGCCTTAGACGGGCTCGAACAAGAGGGCTTCCGGGTGCTGCTGCAGCGCCGGGCACCCACCAACGACGGGGGGATCAGCCTCGGCCAAGCAGCCGTGGCCGGGGCCCGCGACGCCGCCGGCCTTTAGCATCGAGGAGGCGGGAGGGCGCCGATTACGGGCGCGCCGCCATCAAGGGCCTCGCTTTGTGCAATACCGGCGCGGGACAGGGCCGTTTTGTGATACACCTGCGATTTTTTCGCACGTGTATCACAATTCGGTGGCCGCCTCGGCAATTCGGTGGCCGCGACGACGTTTCTGCGCGGTGGCGGCCGATGTGGTCTCGGCGGTGGCCGCCACCTCCTTCGGCCGTCGCTCCTAATGCAGGTGGCGGGTATCCTCCAGCATGGGCCGCGCCGCCTCCGTGTCGATCCGTATACGGGCGTCCACCACGACGGCGCCGTTGGGGGTGACGATGACCGGGTTGCAGTCGAGCTCGGCCACCTCGGGCATGTCTTCCACCAGGCGGCTCACCCGGTGCAATACCTGGACCAGTCCGTCGATGTCGACGGCCGGCATGCCCCGGTAGCCGCTCAGGAGTTTTGACCCCCGCAGCCCGGTCACCATTTCGTGGGCGTCCAGATCGGTGAGAGGAGCCAGACGGCTGGCGTGGTCACCGAGGATTTCCACGGTCACACCGCCCAGGCCGAAAACTACGAGCGGACCGAAGGCGGGGTCCTCTATGGCCCCGACGATGGTCTCGACGCCCCCTGCCGGCACCATCGGCTGGAGCAGGACGCCGGTCATAGCGTCGCCGAAGGCCTTGTGCATGTCGTCGTAGGCCGCCGCCACGGCTTCATGACCTTGCAGGCCGAGCCGGACCCCGCCGCCCTCGCTCTTGTGCACCGGGCCGAGCACCTTGAGAGCGACCGGACTGGCGAGCTCATCGGCCCACTTGCCCGCTTCTTCGGCGCTGTAGGCCTCGACCGTACGCGAAACTGGCACGCCGAAGGCGGCCAGGACGTCCATGGCGGCGGCGCCGGTAACCCAGCCCGAAAGCGTTGTGCCCGTTCCCGTGGTGTTCCCATCGTGCGGCAGCCGGCGGCGGGCCTCGTTGACGTCCACGCCCTCCAGGGCGGGAACGACGCCCCTAGGCTGGCGCCGCCACTCCCCGTAGCGCAACGCGTGCGCCAGCGCTCTGACGGCCGTCTCGGGATAGATGTAACTGGGCACGGGATAATGAGCCGTCTGCAACACCGCCGTCCCACTCGCTTCAGCGCCCAGGAGGCTCGCTACCACCGGCTTGGCCGGCCGCCGCGGCTGGGGCGGCTGGGCCGGCTCGGGCTCGGTGGCTTCTGCTTCGGCCACGGCCGCGGCCCGGTCGACGGCGGCCACGATGGCGGCGGCGATGTCGTCTGTCTTCCTGGTGACCAGGGGCGGGGTGAAGTTGACCATCACCGCGTCCACTTCGTCGCTCTCGAGGAGCAGCCCGAGCACGCTCTCGTACATGGGCGCGCTGGCCTCGGCGCCGAGGTCTATCGGGTTGCTGACCCCTCCGTTGCGAGGGCAGAGCTCAGCGATCCGAGCCTGCAGTTCGGCCGAGAACATCGGCACCTCCAGGCCGTTGCTGACGCAGGCGTCGACCGCGAGCACCCCGGGGCCGCCGACGTTGCTCAATACCGCCACTCGCAACCCGTGGCCCAAAGGCTGAGAGCCGACCACCTGGGCGACATCGAAGAGCTCTTCGATGGTGTCGACCCGTATGACCCCGGTCTGGCGGAACAGGGCCGCCACGGCCTCGTCCGAGCTGGCCAGCGCGGCCGTGTGCGAGGAGGCGGCCCGGCTGCCCACCGCCGTGCGGCCTCCCTTCACCGCCACGATGGGCTTGGTCCCGCTGAACTGCCGGGCCAGGCGGGCGAACTTGCGGGGGTTGCCAAAAGACTCGAGGTACAAAAGGGCGACACCGGTGTCGCCGTCCTCGCCCCACCAGGACAGCAGGTCGTTGCCGCTCACGTCGGCCTTGTTGCCCATGGAGACGAAGCTCGACAGGCCGATCCCGCGCTTTTTGGCCTCGGCCAGGATGGCGATACCGAGACCGCCGGACTGAGAGGCAAATCCGAGACGCCCCACCGTGGGCGTGTCCTTGGCGAAGGTGGCGTTCATCGAAATGTTCGGGTCGGTATTGAGAACGCCGAAGCAGTTGGGCCCGACCATGCGCATGCCGTAGGAGTGCGCCAGGCGGGCCGCCTCCCTTTCCAGCTGGGCACCGGCGGCGCCGTCCTCGGCAAAGTGGGAGGACACCACGACCAGAGCGCCGACGCCTTTGCGCCCGCACGCCTCGACCACCTCGGCCACGGACTTGGCCGGCACGGCCACCACGGCGAGGTCGACTTCACCGGGTACGGCGTCGATACTCGGGAAGCACGGCAAGCTGGCGATGTGGGTGGCCGTCGGGTTGACCGGGTACACCGGGCCCTGGAAATCCCCGCTCAACAAGTTTCGCACGAGCTCGTGGCCCACCGTACCGCGCGTCCGGGACGCCCCGATAACAGCGATCGAGCGAGGACGCAGCAAACGCTCCATACTGCGCGCCGCGGCCTTGCGGTCACGTTCCCACAGGGCCGCCAGTGCCTCTTCGGTGGGGGCAATGTCCATGACGACCCGGATGACGCCGGACTCGAGCCTCGAGCGCTGGGTAAAACCGGCATCCCGGAAAACCTGCACCATCTGGTTGTTTTCCAGGAAGGTGTCGGCCGCGAACCGCTTTACACCGTGCCGGCGACCTTCGCTGGCCAGGTATTCGAGCAGCAGGGTGCCCAGACCGATGCCCTGGTGGGCGTCGTCGACTACGAAAGCCACCTCGGCCACGTCGCTACCCGGGACCCGGTCGTACTGGGCAACGGCGATCAGCTGGTTGCCCCTCTCCACCACAAGCACGCACATGTCTGCGTCCGCGCTCACGAGGCGCGCCACCTCTTCTTCCGACAGCCGCGGGTGGGCGCCCAAATAACGCAGGCGGACCGTTTCCTGGGACAGGCGGGCGTGCAAGGCCGCCAATAGGGGGCCGTCCTCGGCCCTGACCGTCCGTATGCATGCGGTCGAGCCGTCGACCAGGACCACGTCGCGGGCCCAAGCTCCAGTGCTCATAAGGTCAACGCTCATTCCACTATCTCCTTTTGCTGCCCGGCAGTGCTGCCATATTGCCGTCCATTGAACAGTTCCATACTTATGCGAAGAGCCGCCGTCATGCCTTGGTCTACCAACGGGAGAGGGGGCGGGAGCTTGCCCCGCGGGCCCACCTTGCGCTCGTCCAGCACCTCGGCCCGGCCCTGGACCATTATCTCCCACCACGAGCTCCCGTCGGGGCTCGTGCCCTCGGTCTGAAAAGCTACGACTCCGGGCTGGGCGGGGACCTTCCCGATCAGCCCGAGCCCGGCCCGGACCAGGAGGTCCTCGCCGTCTACGACGCAGGTTACGGGCACGACCAGCGGCAACGCTCCCTGCGACAGGGCCAGGTGGCCCCCGGAGGCCGCCGCCAGAAGCGAACGGCACACCTCGGGGGTGAGCCGCGGCGATTGCGGGCGCTCGCCCACCGTAGGAGGCTCAACCGTCGGGCTACTAACCATCACGCTTTATGTTGGGCGCTCGGAAGGGGTCGCGGGCAGGGCCGAATGACCCGAAATGCCGAGGCGCATGGGCCTTCCGCTACCATTGAGGTTCGCATGGTGCCCGGAACGAAGGCGGCTGAGAATGCACCGGTGCCCGCGACGCTGCCTCAGGGCTCGGACATGCTCACGACTTTTCTGTCGCTCATGCCGGACGCGGCCGTCGCGGTTGACGGGAAAGGGATGATCGTCTCGGTCAACGAGCGGACTGAAGCGTTCTTCGGCTACGCGGCCGAGGAGGTGCAGGGAAAGTCCATAGAGCTCCTCGTCCCCGAGCGGTTCCGTCACGCCCATCGCCGGCGCCGGAGCGAGTACTCGGGCGACCCCCGGACCAGGCCCATGGGGGCCGGCCTCGACCTTTACGCCCGGCGCAAGGACGGCAGCGAGTTCCCCGTCGACATCAGCCTCGCCCCGATAGGTGGCGGCGGGCAATTGGTCGTGGCGGCCATCCGGGACATAACCGAGCGCCAGGCGGCTCAGTCGGCTCAAGCCCAGCTCGCCGCCATCGTGCAGTCTTCGGCCGACGGGATTTTCTCGATGTCGCACCGGGGCGTGATCACCAGCTGGAACCCGGGAGCCGAAGCCATGTTCGGCTTCAGCCCGGACGAGGTAGTGGGGCGCCATATCGGTCTCTTTTTCCCAGACGACCCCATCCTCGAAGAGCTGCTCGACGACACCCGTTCCGGCCACGTGCCCCGTTCGAAGGACACCCGCTGGCAGAGGCGGGAAGGCAAGTCGCTCGACGTCGCCATCTCCGTGTCACCCCTGGCCCTAGGTAACGAACCCGGCTTCTCGGTCCTGGTACGGGACATCACGGTCCACAAAGAGGCCGAGGCCCAGCTGCGCCGGCAGGCTCGCTGGCAGGCGGCGACGGCCGAGATACGGCTCAGCCTGCTCTCCGAGGCGTCCCTCGACAGTTCGCTCAACCTGGTCTGCAAGTGGGCGGCTGAGCTGGCCAACGCCACCGCCGCCGCCCTGGTGATCGTCGAGGACGATCGCTCCCATATCGCCGCCAGTGCCGGCGACCGTGACACTCTGGCCACCATCAGCCATCCTGACCAGGTAGCGACGCCTGTGACGCAGGCCATCGCGTCGGGTAAACCGGCGACGGCCGCCACCAACCGCGGGGCCGGAGTGCACGCCAGAGCCTTCCCGCTGACGCTGCCGGGCAAGGACGGGCCCGAGGCCGCGGCGCTCGTCATCTTCGGCGAGGAGGCCTCTCACCTGGGCCCCGACGCAGACGAGACGATCGGGTCCCTCGCCACTCAGGCCATCCTGGCGTTCGAGCTGGCCAACGTCCGTTCCGAACGGGACCGGCTGCTCATCTCCGCCGACCGGGAGCGGATCGCCCGTGACCTGCACGACCTGGTGATCCAGCGGCTCTTCGGGGCTGGCCTGCGCCTCCAGGGCGCCTTGTCGCTCATCGACAACCCTCAAGCGGCGGCCCGGGTCGCCTCGACCGTCGACGACCTCGACGTCACCATAAAGGAGATCAGGGAGGCGATATTCGCCCTCGAGTCGGCTCCCGGCACCGGTCTGCGGGTCAAGGCGCTGGAAGCCCTGGCCTACGCCGCCGAAGCTCTGGGTTTCCGGCCTGCTGTCTCCTTCCATGGCGCCACCGACTGGGAAATCGCCTTGCCGGTGCAGCTGGAAGCGGTTGCCGTTCTGAGAGAGGCACTCTCCAACGCCGCCCGCCACGCCCATGCCAGCCGGGTCGAAGTGCATATCACGCTCGAAGACGAGCTCAGCGTGCTCGTGGCCGACAACGGAGTGGGCATCCGCGACCCTGGACGCCTCAGCGGCATAGCCAACGCCCGAGCGCGAGCCGAGCTTCTCGGCGGAAGTTTGGACGTCTCTGCGGCCGAGGGCGGGGGGACGCGGTTCGAATGGCGGGTGCCGGTGCCTGCCCACGCGTCGCTCGTACCCGACGGTGACGACTAATGGGCGGCCGCGGCCAGCCCTGCCAGCGGCGCCCGTCCTGACTTCGGGCCGGCCGTCCTGACGGTTCCGGGGAGGACGCTGGTCCTGAGGGTCACGATAGGCTGGCCCGGAAGGAGGCTGACATGTCAGACGCAGCGCTGGAGAGCCTGACCGAAGACGAGTGCCTGGTTATGCTGCAGCGGACGAAGTACGGGCGTGTGGCAGTGGTGAACGAGCAGGGGCGCCCTGAGATCTTTCCCGTCAACTTCGTGCTGCACGACCGCACGGTAGCCTTTGCCACTGCTTCGGAGGTGCTGCAGAGCTGGGCGCCCCTTGGCCATGTGGCGTTCGAGGCAGACATCATCGACCCCACGACTCGGGAGGGCTGGGACGTAGTCGTCGCCGGCGAAGGCGCCGACATTACCGATGCCCTCGACCAGGCGTCGCTGGACACTCGGTCCGACTCGCTCGAGCACTGGGCCCCGGGGCACAAGGACCGCTGGATCTCGATCGTCAACCCTCGCTTCACCGGACGAAGGCTGTACAAGCCGGTCCCGACGACGACCTTCTACTAGGCCGTCCCGCTAGCTACTAGGCCGTCCCGCTAGCCCGAGGAGGCTCCGCCACGTGCGGCCCTACGCGGGCGGCCCGTGGCGTGTTCCTCCGGCGTGGTACCAGGTTC
>PMLI01000426.1 GCA_003158835.1 Acidimicrobiaceae bacterium | reverse complement strand
CCTCTTCGGTCGCCCCCCCCCCCACGACCACGCACGCCACCACGACGACCACCGTGGCCCCGACTACCACGACCGTGGCTTCTGCCAACCTCATTCCCGACCCTGGCTTCGAGACCACGGCGGTTCCCGCCGACTATTGGGGTAGCACCCTCGCCCACACCGCAGCGGTGGTCCATTCCGGCTCAGGGGCCCTGGCGCAGACCACCACGTCCTCGAGCGGGGGATGGGACCTCGACGACAACCCGAGCTGGTACGCCCCGATTAGTTCGGCTTATACCTATACCTCCACAATTTGGGTACGAGCGACGGCCGCGGTCAGCGTCGATATAGGAGTGGACCTGCTCACATCCAACGGTACGTACGTGGACACAGCTAGCGGGCCTTGGGTCACGCTGGCGGCGAACACCTGGACCGAGCTCACAATTAGCGGGATCAAGCCCACCAGTACCGAGGTCTACGCAGCCATGGAGCCGGACTTTCAAAAGGCGGTCAAGGGCACGATCATCTATTGGGACGACATGGCGCTCACCGCCTAAGCTTAGCCTGGATCCACCACCCGAATCTGGCTGAACGGGCCTGACCATCCACGAAAAAATGCCTCCTACCTGGGAGAATTGGTGTCGCTTACACACCCAATCAGACCAGGCAGGGAGGCACCTTTCAGATGCGACAATCATCGCACACGCTGGACGCCTTGGAGGTGGTTTTCGACGACCCCAACGCAGTGGCCAACGGCGGGCTGGTGCTGCCGATGACCCTGGCCGGCCGGCTCGGGCTGAAAGAGCTCGTCGATGCCAACGTTCACTTGGACGGCGCCCCGGGACGTGCCAACGTCGGCCAGAAGGCGATGGCCCTGGTGGCCTCGGCCCTGGTGGGCGGCGACTCGATAGATGATTGCGACGTGCTGCGCTCGGGACGGGCGGCCGAGCTGCTCGGCACCTGGGTGCCGGCCCTGTCCACGCTGGGCACTTTCCTGCGCAGCTTCAGTTGGGCCGACGCCCGCAGCTTGGACAAGGTGTCGGGGGAGCTGTTGTCTCGGGCATGGTCAGCAGGTGCGGGCCCGGGTGCCAGCCCGCTCACCATCGACGTCGACTCGAGCATTTGCCAGACGTACGGGCTGAAAAAACAGGGCGCCCGCTTCGGTTACACCGCCGTGCGGGGCCTGCACCCGCTGCTGGCCACCGTGTCAGGGACCGGCGACGTCCTCGGTGTGCGCCAAAGAGGCGGTAGCGCCCATACCGCTCGGGGCGCGGCCAGCTTCTTGGCCGAGGTGTTCAACCGGGCCCGGGCGGCGGGGGCGACCGGAGTGCTCACCTTGCGGGGCGACTCCGGTTTCTACAACAACAAGGTCGTCGGGGCGTGCCAGAGGGCAGGGGTGCGTTTTTCCATAACGGCCAAGATGTACGGCCCCCTGCGCCAGGTCATCGAGGCTGTTCCTGAGGACAGATGGTCGCCTATCGCTTATTGGGCACCAGGTGGTGCCGACGTGGCCGAGACGACCTATCAGCCCTTTGGCTTGGCGGCAGAAATGCGCCTCATAGTACGACGGGTGAAGCCCACCCCCGGCAGCCAGCTCGCATTGTTCGCCAAGTACGAGTACCACCCTTTCATCACCGACCGGGAAGGCCCGGTGCTCGGCCTCGAGGCCGACCACCGCCGCCACGCCGAGGTCGAGCTCGTGATCAGGGACCTGAAAGAAGGGCCGTGGGCGCACATGCCCTCGGGGCGCTTCGGGGCCAACGCCGCCTGGCTGGCCCTCGGCGCCATCGCCCACAACCTGGCCCGTTGGAGCGCGAGGCTCGGCCAGGTAACCGAGGGGACCGGGCCCATCGCCCTGGCCACCTTGCGCCGGCGCCACATCTCGGTGCCCGGCCACCTCAGCCGCTCTGGTCGTCGCAGGGCCCTGCACCTGGTGAAAGGCTGGCCCTGGGCCGAGGCTTTCCTAGCTGCGCTAGAAGCTCTGCGTGCCGTGGTGCCACAGCTCGCTTGAGCCTTACACGTCATCAACCGAGTGCAGCGCGAGCAGGTGCCCAACGGTTAGGCAGGCGCGCCCGCCGTGGCCCCCGATCGGTCACCAGTGACCAAAACGCACCTGATCAGGCCGGATCCCTATAGGACTTGCTGCAAGGGCGTCTGAGAGCCGGTCGCCTCGGAGGTCATCACAAGCCGTCCACTGCCGTTCCGGGGCTCCTGGATGATCGCCTATATCGAATCGGTGGATTGAGGCTTAGCTTAGTAGTGAGGTCGGCGATCTGCTTGGACTCCCACTTGTACTCGCGCTGATAGTAATCGATGGAGTATTTCTGGTTTGCGAGAACTCCGGCGATTGTCTTGGCGACGCCATCGATGCTGCGTTCGACGTCGGTCATGGAACGATGATACGACCCGGGTGGCTACGATTGGGATGGCGGAGCGTCATCTGCGAGGCAAGAGGCCAGAGCCGCCTGGCCTCGACGGGCCGATCCTCGGCTTCCGAGTGTCGCAAGCTTGGTCCTTGGTCCTTGGTCCTTGGTCTGCCGGTACATCTGCGTAATCGATGAGCCGCGTAGTCGCGAACATCGCCAGCGTCAGATTTGGGCCGGTGTTGACACCAGGGAGCTGGTGTCGAGCCTGCCGTGTCAACTGGGGTGCTTCCTAGCTACGTAACGCTTGAGGCCGACCAGCGCTCGGCCGCCCTGGTGCTGAGCCGCGCCGCCACCGACAACGGCCGCTCCAGTCTCGACGGGGCGCCAGAGGCCCTCCGCTTTTCGCGGGCCGAGTTGCAAGCTCAGCTTGTCGACGAAGCCGGTGACGCTTAGCCAGGCGTGGACGGCCTGCCGCCTCAGCCCCGCGCATATGTCGAGCTGACCGGACCGGCGCTAGAAGACCTCCGCCGCCATGGCCCGGACGGGCGCCGAGCGCTCTGCGCTGGGCCTCACGAAGATGCCGTTGCTCGAACGTGACCCGGTCGCCGGCGAGCCCTTGCTCGGTGACCTTGTGGGCGGGCGGAAGCTGGTGGTGGGCGACCGCGCCCGGCGCGTTGTGTGGCGGGTGCGCGAGCCAGTGCCGGGGCACACCGTGGTCGAAGTGGCCGAGGTCTGGGCACACCCGGACGCGCTCAGATAACGAGGCCTACGCCGAAATGAGCTCCCGGGTCGCCTCTTTAGTGCGAACACGGCAGGGGGCTGGCGCCCCAGCCGGCCGGGCGGTCTAGAAAAAATGTCCCTATAGCCTGGACATCTATGGGGCCTGCCTTATAATGTACATATGAGCACGACAGCTACCAAGCCTCGCAGGACGGACCAAAACAGAACGGGCGCAGCCCGCCAGGCCCTCGCACGCCCTGCTGGTCGGGGAGCGGCCGCCGGTGCGGCTACAAGGCGCTGGAGCGGCCGGGGCCGTCTGGCCGTCATGCGTGGTGTCGTTGGCCTCACGCTGTGGATCGGTCCCTGGGTGGTAGGGGCGGCCACGCTCATGTACGGTGCCCACCTTCGCTCAAGTGGGTGGACCTGGGCGCGGGTGGCGCCTCACCTGGCAGGGACGGCCATGGCCGTCACCCTGACGGTGTTCATCACGATGTCCTTCGGCGCCGGGCCGGGGCTCCTGGCGGCCGTGGTGGCCATCCTGGCGTGGCGCTGGGACCGCAACCGTCCGGTGGCCGGCCAGGTGGAGGCGGTGAGCCTGGAGACCCAGTTCGAAGCGGCTTTCGCCGAGGGCTTCAACCGGGGCCAGCGCGAAGCTCGGCAAGTGCGCAAGAGCCGGGAGCGTTCCGTGCCCGCCTTCGACCCGAACGACCCCGACTCGTTCTGATGCCCGGCCCGGGCATGGCGAGCAACCGGGCCCGTAGTTTGCCTACTCCGGGGGGAGCCGGGAGGGGTCGCGTTATGGCTCCCACTACCTGGTTAGATGTACCGGTCATGACTACAGCGAAAGGTGCCCGAGATAACGATGCTCGGGTGGAGGACGGCCTTGAGGCGGCGGCCGACAGGGACCAGCTCACCTTTGACCAAGCTGCGGAGCTGGCCCACCTACCGGTACAAACGCTTCGGACCTACCGGACCCGCAACACCTTTCCTGCGCCCGATGGGTACTTAGGCAGGACGCCGTGGTGGTACCGCTCTACCGTCCTTCATTGGCTCGAGGTGCGCCCGCTGAGGGGGCAGAGAGGGCGGGGACGCCCCAAGGGGGACGGGCCGTAAACAGTGGGTGGCCCTGGTGGGCGAAGCAATGCCACCCTGGACATCACGGCTCGATAATGGTATTGTTATCACACGGCCAGGACGTCCCGCTCAACCTGGACAGTTGAGTTCCACCCCGGATGTGAGGCCTGGGCATCGGCGCTGGGCCAAAACGACGCCGAGGCCTTGTTGGCTGCGGTGAGGGTGCTCAGGACCGAAGGACCAGCATTGGGCCGGCCGCTGGTTGACTCGGTCAAAGGCAGCCGGCACGCGAACATGAAGGAACTGAGGCCAGGCTCCACAGGGCGAACCGAAGTGCGTGTCCTGTTCGCCTTCGATGCACAACGGCAGGTGGTCCTGTTGATCGGAGGGGACAAGAGCAGTGACTGGACCGGTTGGTACGACGCCAATATCCCGATAGCTGACGGCCGCTTCGACGAGCACCAAGCGGCGTTGGGCGAGCCGAAGAAGCCAAAGGCCGTGAAGGCAAGCAAGAAACCAAGGAAAGGAGGCAGGAAATGAGCGTGAAAGATTGGGAGGAAAAGGTACTGGCTGCCCCGGGCGCCCCGGCCCGGGTTGCTGCTATCGAAGAGGAGCTGCGCGTAGCTATGGGGCTGACAGCCCTGAGGGAGCAGGCCGGTCTCTCACAGCGGGCCTTGGCCCGCCTGATGGGCGTGTCTCAACCGCGCGTCGCCGCTATCGAGCGCTCGCCCAATGTCACACTCGATGTGATCGCCCAGTATGCCGAGGCGCTAGGCGGGCATCTTGAGGTCACTATCGTGAAAGGCAAGGAGCGCGTTCTAGTCGGCCCGGCGCCGCTGCGTCCGGCCAAACGCTTGCTTACTGAAAAAGGCTCCCGTGAGTCATCTCCTCTCCCTGCCGAGGTGGTCAGGTCAAACGCTGGCCGAGCAAAAGGCACGGGCGATCTGGGCGCCCCGGTACGGGGACGAGCCTGTAGGGTCCGGAAACTCGATTCGTGGCTCCGAGTGCTTGGTAGCTCGTGGCCGTCGCCCGCTTGTTGAGCTTGATGCCGGAGCGGCAGGGCGGGGAAACAACCATGCCCGGTCCCATTATCGACGTGCCCGTCCGAGGCCGACGTGGAGGTGGTCCAACGCCGCCGAGGGTCGGGGCCCTCCGTCAGGCAGCGCGCTCGTACTCGTGGATGATGCCGCCGAGGACATCGCGGCGGCGGACGGTGCCGGCATGTCCCGGACCTGAGGACGGCGCGGGCACGGCGAGGAGAAGCCCTCGGTGGGGACGGGCATGGTTGTAATGGCGGACGTAACCGCAGAGGACGGACTCGAGCTGGCGGCGTGACACGACGAGGACGTGGTCCAGGCACTCTTGGCGGACCGTCCGCACCCAACGTTCGGCGAAGGCGTTGGCGTACGTCTTCAACTACACCCGGTCGTGAAGGTCCGGGCACTTTCGTAGTCGTCCACCCGTTCCACCCTCTGGTCGGCCAGAGCTTCGAGATGGTCGGTTTCACCCATACCTGGGGTGAGCACCGGGTGTTCTTCAAACAGCCCGGGGACGAGCATGTCTGGTCCGTCCCAGCTG
>PMLI01000397.1 GCA_003158835.1 Acidimicrobiaceae bacterium | reverse complement strand
CACCGGGAAGCCCAGGTTGCCGGGCCGGAAGTAGTACTTCTCGAGAAAACCCTGGACCTGGGGGATGTGGGTCTTGCGGTACTTGCCGAGGTAGGTGCCGTCGGCATCGATGACGAAAGCCGTGTTGTAGTAGAAGCCCGGCTGCTCCTCCTCGAATACCGGCGCCACCAGCACCATCCCGAGCTCGCGGGCCAGGCCGCTCATCAGCTCGACGCTGGGCCCGCCCGGGACAGGCTCGGCCAGGGAGAAGTGAGCGGAGTCCTGCACCTGGCAGAAGTAGGGCCCGAAGAACAGCTCCTGGAAGCAGGCGACCTTTGCGCCCTGCGCCGCCGCCTGGCGGACGAGCGCGACGTTGGCGTCGATCATCGACTGCTTGTCCCCGGCCCAGCGGGACTGGATAAGCGCCGCTCGCACAACCTCGGCCACGGCTGTCCTCCTAAGCCTCGGTGGCGGTGCGGCCGCCGGCTGGGCCGGCCGGGCCGGTCGGGGAGGAGCCGCCCCGCGTGGCGTCGACCGCTTCGAGGACGTCGCCGAGCACCCCCAATGCCTCCTCGGCCTGCTGGCGGCTCACCGACAGGGGCGGCGAGATGCGCAGCACGTTCCCGTAAAGGCCGCCTCGCCCGATCAACAGCCCGCGCCCCCTGGCCCCTTCGAGGGCGAGCCCGGCCGCCTGCGGGGAGGGTTTGAGCGTGCCCGGCTCGACCAGCTCGACGCCGATCATCAAGCCCCGGCCCCGTACCTCGGCGACGATGCCGAGACGCTCCTGGATCTGGTGCAGCCCTTGCATGAGGAAGGACCCGACCGCCCGGGCGTTGGCCTGCAGGTCGTGGGCGAGAAGGTACTCCAGGTTGGCGAGCGCCGCCGCCGTGGCCAGCGGGTTGCCGCCGAAGGTCGAGATCGAGCTCGCCCGGAGCGAGTCGATGATCTCGCCCCGGCCGACCACCCCGGCGATCGCTACTCCGTTGCCGAGGCCCTTGGCGAAGACCAACAGGTCGGGGGTGATCCCGTGGGCCTGGAAGCCCCAGAAATGATCTCCCGTGCGCCCCCATCCGGTCTGCACCTCGTCCGAGACAAAGAGGATGCCGTACTCGTCGGTGACCTCCTTGAGGGCGCCCAGGAACCCGTCGGGGGGGACGACGAAGCCGCCCACTCCCTGGACCGGCTCCGCTATCAGGCAGGCGACGTCACCGGCTGTGGTCGTCTCGATGACCTGGCGGAGGTCGGCCGCGCAGGCAGCATTGAGCTCCTTGTCGCCCAGTTTGGCGAACGGGCCCCGCAGCCGGTCCCCGTTGTGGAGGTAGCTCACCTGGAGCGGGCTAAAGCTCGTAGCCGACCAGCCCCGGTTGCCGGTGACGGACATGGCCGTGAAGGACCGCCCGTGGTAGCTGTTGCGCAGTGCCAGCACCTGGTTGGAGCGCCGGGCACTGGAGCAGAGCAGCAGCGCCGCCTCGATCGCCTCGGTGCCCGAGTTGACGAAGAAGACCTTGGCGTCCGGGATCGTCGACAGGTCGGTGATCCTCTCGGCCAGCTCTACCATCGGGCGGATGAGATAGCAGGTCGAGGTGTGCAGCAGCCGGCCCGCCTGTTCCCGGATGGCTTCAACGACCTCCGGCACGGCGTGCCCCGAGATCGTCGTCAGAATGCCGCCGAAGAAGTCGAGGTAGTCCCTGCCTTCGGCGTCGGTGACGACGCAGCCTTTGCCGGCGACGAGCTCCAGCGGTTCGTCGTAATAGAGCGAGACCCAGGACGGTAGGACCTTCCGGTGGCGCTCGAGCAACTCAGGATGGCTCACAGCCACGCGATGCTAGTGCGGACCGGCCGAGGTCCCTGGGCCGGAGACCCGGAAAGCGGCTTCGGCCGTGAGGGCGTCGTACCCGGGCTTGATCACCCCGTTGATCAAGGCCAGGCGCTCGTCGAAGTCGCAGAACGCGCTCTTCATGGCGTTTATCGACAGCCACTTGAGCTCCGCCCATCCCCAACCGAAGACCTCGGCGCAGCCGGCCATCTCCGAGGAGAGGCTGACCCCGCTCATCAGCCGGTTGTCGGTGTTGATGGTGGCCCGGAAGCCGAGCTTGCGCAGCAGCCCGATCGGGTGCTCGGCCAGGTTCCCGACCGCACGGGTGTGAACGTTGGAGGTCGGGCAGAGTTCCAGGGGCACCCGGCAGTCCCGGACGTAGCTGGCCAACCGGCCGAGGGTAACGCCACCGTCCTCATGGACGGTGATGTCGTCGAGGATCCGCACCCCGTGGCCGAGGCGTTCGGCCCGGCACAGCTGCAGCGCCTGCCAGATCGAGGGCAGCCCGAAGGCCTCTCCGGCATGGACGGTGGCATGGAAGCTCTCCCGCTGGACCAGGTTGAACGCCTCGAGGTGGGGGACCAGAGGATAGCCGGCCTCGGGCCCGGCCACGTCGAACCCGGCGACGCCGGCGTCCCGGTAGTGCACCGCCAGCCGGGCGATCTCGAGCGAGCGGGCGGCCGTGCGCATCGCTGTGAGCAACGCCCTCACCACTATCGGCCGGCCGGCGGCACGAGCCAGGTCCATGCCGGCCCCGAAGCCTGCCAGCACGGACTCGACGACGGGCTCGAGGCGCAGGCCGGCCTCTGTGTGCAGCTCCGGCGCGAAGCGGACCTCGGCGTACACGACCCCGTCTTCGGCCAGGTCCTGCACGCACTCGCGAGCGACACGCTCGAGCGCCTCTGCCGTCTGCATCACTGCGACCGTGTGGGCGAAGCCCTGAAGGTAACGGACGAGATCCAGGCCGGACGCCTCGGTCACGAACCGCCGCCCCATCTCCTCGGGGCTCTTGGTCGGAAGGCCCTCATAGCCGATGGCTGCCGCCATCTCGACCAGGGTTGCCGGCCGTAGGCCCCCGTCGAGATGGTCGTGCAGGAGCACCTTGGGCGCCCGGTGGATCTGCTCGAGGCTAGGGGCGGCATCCTGCGGGGCGCGGGGGCTAACGGTGCTCGTCTCGGCCCTCAGCCGACCCGCTCGAGAACGGGCGACGCGGCTGGCTGTCCCGGCCCGTCGCCGGTGACCTCGAACGCTCCGTCGAGCGCCTGGCGGGCGCGCTCGAGGCGGGCCGGTTCGTCGGTGTGCAGTTCCAGCACCGGCTGTCCCTTCTCCACCGGCTCCCCCGGCTTGACCAGGCATCGCACCCCGGCGCTGGCGCTCACGGGATCCTCCTTCCGAGCCCGGCCGGCACCGAGGCGCCAGGCGGCGACGCCGACGGCGCGGGCGTCCAGGCGGTTGACGAACCCGGTCCGCTCCGCCCGCACCGGCTCGACCACGTTCGCAACGGGCAGCGGGGCGTCCGGGTCGCCGCCCTGGGCGCGCACCATAGCCCTCCAGCTGGCCAGGGCCGAGCCGTCCCGCAGCGCCCGTCGCGGGTCGCCCGCCAGCCCGGCCAGCTCGAGCATCACCCGGGCCAGGGCCGCCGTGACATCCACCAGGTCGGCAGGCCCGCCACCCTCGAGCACCTCCACCGCCTCGACCACCTCGATGGCGTTGCCGACCGCCCGGCCGAGCGGGACGTCCATGGCGGTGAGCAGGGCGACCACCTTCATGTTGCGGCCTTTACCTATCTCGACCATCGCTCTGGCCAGCTCGGCGGCCCGGCCCCGTTCGGCCATGAACGCGCCCGACCCCACTTTCACATCGAGCACGAGGGAGGAGGTGCCCTCGGCGATCTTCTTGGACATGATCGAGGAGGCGATGAGCGGGACCGACTCCACCGTGCCGGTGACGTCGCGCAGGGCGTAGA